>JAFRIR010000036.1 GCA_017432685.1 Flexilinea sp.
ATGGGTGCCGTGCTGTCAGTTTCCGCTGAAGAGAAACCCATTCAGCTGATTTGGTGGGTTTACTCCGCCGGAGATACGCCCAATGACCTGAAACCGGTGCTGGAAAAAGCCAACGAAATCAGTGCGGAAAAGATCGGTGTAACGGTCGATATGCAGTTCAAAACGGAGGAGCAGTTTTCGCTGGATATGACAATCGGTGAATACTATGATATGACGTTTTCCTGTGACTGGGCCAATGATTTTGATGACAACGCCAGACTGGGTTATTATTACGACCTGACCGACCTGGTACGGGAATCCACGCCGGATCTCTTTGCAGCCATCGATCCCTGGTGGGGAATCGGTACACTGAATGAACGGATCTATGGCGTTCCCATGCTGAAGGACCTGGGGGCGGAGGTTTTCTTCCGATTGAACAGTGATTATTTTGAGGATGAAAAAGGCCTGACGATCCCGGAGGCAATGAAATTTGAAGATCTGGAACCGATGCTGGCGATGTATAAAGAAGATCATCCCGATCAATATCCGCTTCACATGAGTCAGAGTGGCCTTTCCGGTATGTTTCAGGTACACGAGCGCATTGTATCCAACTATCTTGTCATCCCCTACAGCAAAGCAGGGACGGAAGACGGCACGACCATCATTCCTATTTGGGAGGATGAGGAATATATGGACATGCTGCGCTGTCTCCATCGCTGGTATGAAGCCGGATACATCAACCCGGATGCCGCCACAACCACGGATCTGCCCTATTCCCTGCATAACCCCGTACGGTCGGGAACGGCGTGGACCGGATATAAAGGCTGGTCCAATCCTGAAACTGTAGGCTTCAATGTGAAGCTCTCCCGTTACATTGGACCTAACATGTCTCGTGCCACACAGCAGGGGTCACTGATTGCCATCAACGCGGCCGCTTCGGAAGAGAACGCCAAAGCCTGCCTGAAGTATATGGAACTTCTCTACACCGATCGTGAATTCAGAGATTTGCTTGCCTACGGTATCGAGGGAGAGCATTTCCGTTATTATGAGGGAACTGTGATTCGCACGTCCAAAGGCGCAGATGATTACCTGATGGATACGTTTGTAACAGGTCCCGCGGTCAGCGCTTCCGTTGTTTCGGCAGGTGAAAATAACCTGGCGGACCCGGATCAATGGAAAAAGGTATATGAAGCTTATGCCGATGCCAGGGTAAGCGATACGCAGGGCTTTAGCTATGATGGGGAAGAAACAGAGTCTGTGAGAGCTGCTCTTTATGCCATTTGGGAAAATTATTACCGTGAATTGGTAACAGGAACCTCGGATCCGGACGTGATCATGCTGGAAATGGCTGAACTGATGTATGCTGCCGGTCTTCAGGATCTGATCGACGACGCACAAAGTCAGCTCGATCTTTACCTGGAGTCAATTAAATAAAAGGGTATCTATTCAATACCCGGCAGCGCAACACGCAGTGCAGTCTTTTTGTGTCGGCAGAGCGACAGCAAAAAGGCAGACCTGGTGTGCTCCATTCTGAATAGATACATAAAAGGAATATAACATATGGATTACAGATCATTAGTCAACCCAACTTATCTCACGGCGAAGAGCACATTGCTCATGCTCGCCGGTGCAGGAAATGAAGATGCGAAAAAAATGATTGCTGTACTGGGCACGCAGGATGATGTGGTGCGGAATGCACAAAAGAACGGCTCCCGTCAGATCATATCCGAAAATGAATTGAAGGCGCTTATGGCCGGCGCGAGCCTGGCGGTGGAGGCCCGATATGCGGCTTTGTCACGATTTATGAAGTCGGAAGGTTATACCAACCTTTTGGATATCGCCTGCGGTTATACGCCGCGGTCAGTTTATTGCAGCGCTTCCGGAATCGATTATGTCGGTCTGGATGTTCCGATTGTTGCGGAAGAACTGCAGGAAATGGTAAAAAAGCTCGGACTTGAGAAGGATCATCCTTTCTATGTAAGCGGGGACGCTACGAATGCAGCCTCTTTGCTGGCCGCGGCGGATCTGCTGAAGGGGAGATTAGTGATCTCCTGTGAAGGCCTTTCGCAATATCTCTCCGCAGATGAGTTTGAGCAGTTTATCGGTGGAATCCGGAAAGTTCTTGCTCAGCATGGCGGAGTATGGCTGACATCAGATATGGGCGTTGATTATGAAGCTTTTGCCTCAGCTGCTATGAGCAGTCCAGATGCGAAAGAAGTTTATAACAAAGCACGGATCAATGCTATGAAGTCCTCAAATATTTATGGTGACGGTGTGGCCCTTTGGAGCAATGAAAAGAAGCAGAAATTTATTGAAGCACACGGATTCAAAGTGGAGCAAATCCCATTCTATCATGGTGACGAAGAACTGAACCTGCTGAACGGCATCCCGGATGCCTGGCGGGATGCCTTCATCCGGCTGCTGGAAGAGTCCAGACTGTGGAAAATGACCTTGACGGAGAATGTTTCCGCTGATAAGATAGAAGGAGCGAAACAGGTCGATAATTTAAAAATCGATTATGAAAAGAGAAACGGTCAGCTTCTCTGTCGGGTGATAGGCCGCATTGATACCATCAGCGCACCGGCTCTCCTGGAGGTCTTCGAAAAGAATTATGATGGTATCAGCGAAATAAAGGTGGACGCGAATGACATGGAGTATATTTCTTCCGCCGGTCTTCGCGTGCTGCTGATGGCTGTGAAAAAGACAGGCAATGTCAGCGTTGTGAACGCATCCGAAGCAGTGAAGGAAATCTTTGAGACCACCGGATTTGACCAGATGATCAAAGTGGAATAGAGGGAGGTATCAGGTGGTAACTGGAATATCATAATATATGATGTATCTATTCAGTACGAAGCACACCTGGACAGCTTTTTTGTTGCGGCGAAGCCCGCACAAAAAAACTGTACTGCGTGCTGCGCCACTATGTACTGAACAGTTACTATATGATTCTGATTGCTAACTCCAAACCCCAGCCACCTGATACCTATACTTTCCGGGAAAAACAATGAACGTATATGACTTTGACGGGACAATATTTCATCCGAACAGTTCGATGCTGTTTGCGTTCTGGTGCATGCAGCACCATCCAAAGCTTTTGGTCACTTACTTCCCGATGGCATTGAAGAATCTGGTCCTTTATAAGACAGGGAAGATCCCGGAGTATCTTTTTCTGCGCAGATTTTTCCGTTATCTGTGCATGCTTGAAGATTTCGACTCACAGATCGAGCGCTTTTGGGACAAATATGAGAAAAACATCTCCGCCTGGTACCTGAAGCAAAAAAGACCGGACGACCTGATCCTCAGCGCTTCTCCCACATGCATCATCGAGCCGATTGCGAAGCGGCTTGGTGTGAATTTTATGGCGACGGAATTCGACCTCGAATATGGAGTGTTTACGAACAATCTGATGTATGCGAAAGAAAAAAGCCGCTACATCATCGACCACGGCTTCCCTGTGATCGATAATTTTTACTCGGATTCCCTCTCCGATACCCCGCTTGCCCTATGTGCCGAAAAAGCTCACCTGGTGACGAACAAGGCTTCAACCGTAACGGACTGGCCGGAGATCAATGCGGACTCGATCAAAAAGGTGAACCGGAAGATCAACACAGGCTGGAACATCCATCTGAAATGAGGTGACAGTTGGACTGAAAAGAGGGAACGTCAAAAAAGGGGGACGGTTTCTCCTGGAACCGTCCCCCTTCGTTTCCCTTCTCCCTGAAATGTCATAAATTTTTACGTGATTTCTCACATATTTTTAAAACGGGCACAAATATTGCAATTTAATTCCAATGAGGGAAAAGCAAATACTGAGCGTGTCTTTCAGATGTGGGTAACAAAATGGAACGGCTGCTTCCGTGATGAGCATGGGCATGGCGTTCTCCCGATTGATCGTCATCTCTCAGTACCGGCCTGCATGATATGGGCGCAGCGGGTTCCTGATCCGCTTCCTTTGCAGACAATGGAAAAATTGTTCTTCAGTAACAGCTGCTGAGGTGACAATGATTAGAAATTTGCTGAAAATGTTGAAGTAAGTTCTTGAAGTAGGAGAAGAATTATGAAACATCGTGTCGCTTTAAATAGGAAGGCGTACTGCACGAAAAACATGGTTTTTGCCATGCTGATCCTTGCGGTATGCCTGTTCGTTTTTCCAATGTCCGCCTTGGCGGATTGTTCCGGTCTTGTTAATGGTGCGACCGGCACAATAGACCTGGGGGGGGTATCTTGCAGTCTTGATTCTGACATTACCATTACCGAAACCGCCACCATCACAAACGGTAAGATCACTTCTGCCGCAGATGATGTTCTCACCGTGGACGGGGGCAAACTCACGTTAGGTTCCGGTCTTACCGTTGAATGTACAAGCTCGGTGATTTGGGCAAAGAATAATGCGGAAGTAATCATCGACGGCGCCACAATCACCGGGAAATCCGGAGGCGAAAAATCATATCCAACAGTATTTACGGAAGGCAATTCAACAATTACCATCAACTCAGGAACGGTAAATAGCGAAGTCAACACAACGCTATCGGTGAGTAACTCAACAGTTAACATCAATGGCGGTACAGTTTCCAATAACATTGAAAATCCGGCTTATTGTACAGCTTATTCTAAAAACGGTGGCAAAATTATTCTTGACGGTGGTACTGTCAAGTCTGAATATGGTGGTGCGCTGGCTGCAACAAAGGACAGTACTATTGAGGTGAAAAGCGGAACTGTGATAAGTGCTCAAAGGCAGTACGCTGTTATTGCTCATGAAGGAAACGCAATAGCCCTGATTTCCGGCGGTACCGTAAACGGCGCAGTCGGTGCGGGCAGTTCCAATCCCGGTGACAACAACACACTGACGATTTCCGGCGGTGAGATTAACGGAACTGTTTATCAAACAAAGGGTACCGTATCAATTACCGGTGGAACATTCAGCCCGAAACCGAATGAGTCTTACGTGGACTTCCGCTACGAAACTGTAAAAAACGACGACAACACATATTCAATAAAAATGGCAGTCCTCGTTAAACCAGAGGCTGCAAATAAAACCTACGGGAACGCCGACCCATCGTTCGAATTTAGTCTTTATAGCAGGAGCGGCACTTCTCTTACTAATTTAATTGAGACAAAGGGCGCACTTTCCCGTGAAAAAATTGATGCAGAAGACGGTAATAACGTCGGAACATACGCGTTCTCAATGGGTACCTTGGAACTTGCTGAACGGCATCAGGCTGGATATGTGCTGATCCTGGACGCTGATGAAGATGCTGTGTTCACCATCAACCCGTTGGAAGCCCAGGTCACATGGGGTAATAATATTTTCACCTATGATGGTGCCGAACACGCTCCGGAAGCGATTGTTTCCAATCTGATCGAAGGCGACAATTGTGTTGTTACTATAGAAGGTGCACAAACCGATGCTATACCCGGTTATATGGTTTATTACGCAACCGCGGCAGCATTGACAGGCGAAGACAGCTCTAACTACGTTCTTCCTGATCCTGCACCAACAAAGCGTTTCCGGATCAATCCTGCGGAACTTAAGCTCACCTGGGTTGAACCTTTCGAATTCGAATATAACGGTAAACCACAGCATCCTTCTTTCACTTTGACCGGCTGTGTTGGTTCCGATGCAGCAGATAGTGAAGGTACTTGCACGGTAGCATTTATTGAAACGAATATCGTGAGAGAAGGTAACACCGCTGCCGGCTCTTATCGGACACAAGTTTATCTGAGTGAAGAGCAGAAAAACTACAAGCTGTCCTATACGGATACTGATTACACCATCAACGCGAAGAAGATCGAGGTGGATTGGGTCGATGGAGTCGATGAGGAAACCGGTGAGATCCTGTTGGAATACAACGGTGAATTCCAGTCTCCCGAAGTGAAACTTCCCGAAAACAGCCTCGTGGATGGCGATACCTGCACGCTGAAATTCAAAGAACGTGCGGATCAACGTGAAGTTAAGCTAAAAAATGTAAGCAGCGGAAGGATGAAAGCCGAAGTCACTTTCGTGGAAGATGATTGTAATCAGAATTATTCAATCACCAATCCGATGGCTATCTTCCGGATTTCTCCGAAAGATCTCACGCTCGATTATACTTATGACCCTGACGTTGAACCTTTGGTATATAACGGTGAAGAGCAGCATCCGGATTTCACGCTGACCGGCTGTGTCGGTGACGATGCGGAAGATAGTGAAGGCACTTGTACGGATGAATTTATCGACGAGTATATCACGACATTTGGAGAAATAAGTGCCGGCACTTATACGACAAATGCTCATCTCGCTGATTATCAGGAAAATTATAAACTGAATGAAAAAAGTATTGGTTACAGAATCAGTAAAAAGCCGATCACCATTATCTGGGAGGGGAATGCAGAAAAGCAGGCTCTGATCCAGAAGGAATATAATGGCGCCAGACAATATCTTACCGCAGCAATCAAGGACGGCAATATTGTTGGTGAAGACAACTGTATTCTCACTGTCAGTCATCCTGCGAGGAATGTCAGTGATGGAACAGTTACTGCCCGCGCCGACTTTTCTAAAAAATCAGGCACATATCAATACTGCCTGGATGATTATGAGATTACGGATGAAAACAGATACCAGGATTTCTCCATCACTCCGCTGACCGCAGTGATCGACTGGGATCAGACGACAACCTCATTTGATTATGACGGAAACGAACACGTCCCAACAGCTTATGTCAACAACCGTGTGGAAGGCGATGAATGTGTTGTGACCGTTAGCGGTGCTCAGGAGAAAATTGGTGAACATACTGCAACTGCGGTCGAACTGAGCAATCCCAATTACGCGCTGCCGGAAGATGAAAATTACAGAAAAACATCATTTGTAATCAATCCGGCGGAAGTCGAGCTTATCTGGTCCAACGAAGGTCCGTTCACTTATATCAACAAGACAGCTCAGGCACCGACAGCTCAGTATAAAGACGTCGATGATATATTTGTTGACGCGGTCATCACACTCAAAGATGCCGATGGCAATGAGATCAACGAAGCTGTGGATGCTGGTGACTATATCGCCATTGCTTCCATCGATGATCCGAACTACACGTTCGCGAATCCTGACGATGTGTCAAAACCCTTCACTATTACTAAGGCCAAAGTGACAGTTGTCCCGACCGAACCGCTGAGCAAGCCGTTTGGTGTGGTTGATCAGACTCCCTTCAACTATGAAATCAGAAATGTCAAGGGCACAACGGATGTCCGTACGACTATAGAACAACCGGGCAGCTATCTGACTCGTGATTATACCATTGAAGATAAAGCCGGTTGTTTTTACGAATTCATTATCGATAACATCAAGCTGAAGCCTCAATATGATAAAAATTATGAGCTCGTTCTGGGTAATCCCAAATATTTCAAGATTGAAGATGGCAAAAGTGGTGAAATCGTACTCCCGACGGCAAAAGATGATCTAACCTATAACGGAACCGCTCAGGAACTTTTCAATGCCGGAACAGCAGAACATGGTATCTTTATGTACTCCGCTGATGGTGAAGAGTGGTCTTCAGATATGCCTGAACAGACGAATGCAGGTGACTATCGCTACTATTTTTACATAAAGGGCGATGAAAACTATGAGGATAAATACGCTGCTGATGGAACTCCGTTCACGATCGACGGAAATATTCGGCCCGCAAAACTCACGGTTACCCCTAAGTCCGATCAGAAAAAGACGTACGGCGACCCAGATCCGGATGTATTTTTCTATGATGTCAGCGGTAAGGTCAACGATGAAGAACCTGTCTTCACCGGTGCGCTCAAACGTCAAAAGGGTGAAAAGGGGGAAAATGTCGGTACCTACTTCATCCGCAAAGGCGACCTGAAACTTGATCCGGATGTCGAAGTCAATAAGAACTATGATCCTGAACTTGGCTGGACAAACGGAGTCCTCTTCACCATCACCCCGCAGACCGCAGTGATCAATTGGGATCAGACGACAACCTCATATACTTATGACGGAATCGAACACGTCCCAACAGCTTACGTCAACAACCTGGTGGAAGGCGACAAATGTGAGGTAAACGTTAACGGTGCTCAGATGAAAATTGGTGAACATACTGCAACTGCGGTCGAACTGAGCAACCCCAATTACGCGCTGCCGGAAGATGAAAATTACAGAAATACCTCATTTGTCATCAATCCGGCGAAAGTCACTGTCACTGCCGATAACAAATCCAAGATTTATGGCACAGAAGATCCGAAATTGACAGCAACTGTTACAGGTCTGAAGGGCTCGGATACCGAAGACGTTATTACATACACACTGACCCGTGAAGATAATGAGAATGTCGGTGAATACGCCATCACACCTGCCGGTGATAAAGATCAGGGCAATTATGAAGTAAGCTTTGAGCCGGGTACGTTCACTATTAATCCGGCGAAGGTCACCGTAAAGGTTACCGGTCGTAATGTGGAAGCTGTCTATGACGGTGAACAACATTCGACCGTATATGACATGAAAAAAATATCTGATGAATCCGGCAAGTATGATCTCAACGATGTGCAATTCGTCGGGACAGCCTGGCGGGTCGACAAAGTCGACGTTGGTGAATATGATCTGATTCTCTCAACAGGTGATTTCAAAAACAACAATAAGAATTATGATGTTGACTTCCAGGTGAGCAACGGCAAGCTTACCATCACAGAGGCATACGTTACTGTAACAGTAACCGGACGCATTGTGATCGCGGATTATGACGGTGAAGTACATTCGACCGTCTATGACATGAAAGTTACTTCGGATGAAACCGGGAAGTATAATCTTGATGATGTGAAATTTGTCGGGACGGCCTGGCGGGTCGATAAGACTGATGCAGATGAATATGATCTGACGCTCTCGGAACGTGATTTCGATAACACAAACAAGAATTTCGATGTTACCTTCCAGGTGACCAGCGGCAAGCTGACCATCAATCAGGCGAAAGTCACTGTCACTGCCGATGACAAAACCAAAGTTTACGGTGCTGACGATCCGAAACTGACAGCGAAGGTTGAAGGTCTGAAGGGTGGGGATGGCGAAGATGTTATTACCTACACCTTGACCCGTGCTGATGGTGAGGAAGTCGGTGAATATGTCATTACACCTGCCGGTAATGAATCTCAGGGCAACTACAAGGTCACTTATAAGCCGGGTACGCTGACGATTGGTCAGGCAAATGTTACCGTGAAGGTTACTGGACGTAATGTGGAAGCTGTTTATGACGGTAAGGTACACACCACCGTATATGACATGGCGGTTACATCGGATGAATCCGGTAAGTATAATCTTGATGATGTGAGGATCACCGGAGCAGCCTGGCGGATCGATAAAACCGATGCCGGTGAATATGAGCTGAAGCTCATGCCATCCAATTTCTCAAACGTCAATGATAACTTCAATGTTAAATTCGAAACTGAAAACGGCAATCTGACTATCAAACCGCTGTTGGCTGAGATCGAATGGAGTGACCTGCAGAAGTTTTACAACGGTCAGAAACAGTATCCGATAGCCACTGTCAAGAATAAGATTGGTGAGGATGTCTGCGATGTGACTGTTGAAGCTAAAGACGGGAAAACTCCTGTTTCTGCGGGAACCTATACTGCTGTTGCGGTCGGACTCAGCAATACGAACTATACCCTTGATCCGGATGCGCTGCCTTCAACGGACTATCAAATCTTCGCTAAGCTGGCAGAAGTTGAGTGGTCTGAGCCTGAAAAGGTATATAACGGTGAGGCGCAGCTGCCGACTGCAACAATCAAGGCAAGCGACCTGGTCGCGGGTGATACCTGTACGGTAGTTGTTGAGATTGAAGGAGGAAAAGCTGTTGACGCCGGTGATTACACCGCCAAAGCGTCATCCTTTGAGGAAGAGTTCTGTCAGCAGAACTACAGTCTCTCCGGTGAGAAACTGAAGACTCCGTTCACCATCACTCCGAAGACTGTGGATCTCACGTGGACGCCGGAAACCGACCCGATCCTGTTCAGTTATGATGGTCAGCCGCATCGTCCGGAAGCTTCTTACACCAATGTGAAGGATGAAACTGTTGTTGTCAAGGATGAGGAAATCACGATCACTCCTGGCGGGCAGGCTGTCAACTTCGGTGAATATACCGCTACAGCGAAATCTGCGGATAAGAACTATGTCTTCAGCGAAGGAACCGCCTCGAAGGTCTTCCGGATCGTCGCGAAGGTCATTAAGGTTGTCCCGAATAAAGATCAAAGAATGATCTACGGTACACCGGACGAAGAACTGAACCTGACTTATACTCTCCGGGATGAGGCCGGCAATACAGTCAGCGAACCGGAACTGGAAGGCAAACTCGGGCATGAAGGAACAAACATCGGTGAATATGATTTCAAAATGGGAAGTCTTGCGCTGAAGAGCGAAGATAAAGACAATTACACGCTGACGCTGGACACCAGTGTGAAGTTCACCATCGAGGCGAAGCCGGTCTCCGTTACCTGGGGTAATACGGAACTCACCTATAATGGTGAAAAGCAGGTGCCTGTGGCTTACGTCCCGGATGAAGAAATCGAGAAAGACGATAACGTCAAGGTCGTCTACTCCGATGACAGCTATCAAACCGATGCCGGTGAAGGATACACTGCGAAAGTTACCGGTTTGGACAATGAAAACTATACCCTGAAAGATGGTCCTGTAGTAACGACTACCTTCAGCATTGCGAAGGCCAATTTCGAGCCGGGTGAGGATTTCACTCCTCCGGATGACATCGAAGGCCTGAGCTATACCGGTCAGCCGCAGAACCTTATCACAGGGGGTACCGGCGATTGTGTGAACAAAGGAATCTGTACCATCCTGTATGAGATAACGGACTTTCAATCAGAAATGATCACCAAGGAAATTTCCAGTAAAATTCCGCAGGGTACAGATGCCGGTACCTACACCATCAGCTGGATGATCGAGGGAGATAAAAACCACAATGATTACCCCGGCGGTACGATTATGGTCCGGCTCGCTCCGACCGCATTGTCCAACGCAAATATCATCATCACACCGGGGACAAGTTTTGTCTATGACCATACGCAGAAGAGTGTTGAATACACGGTGGTTGGTAGTGATGGCAGTACCCCTCTGACGAAGGGTGTAGACTATACCGTTGTCAAGGAAGAAACCAGTGCCTTTGCCGTCGGTACCTATGAGATCGTCATAAATGGTCTGGGTGGTTACACCGGCACTAACGTGAGGAAGACATGGGAGATCATCGATAACGAAACCATCAAACCGTTCGAATTCTATCGTCTCAACGGCTTCTGGGATCACGAAACCAATTGCCCGGCCTTCGGATGTGGTCAGCAGCTGCCTGCTACCGGCTTCCCGACCCGCTTCCGCATGCCGCTCTCGGTCCGTCCGGATGGGCTCAAGTATCAAGATTTGGGCATGAGACTGCAGATTCCGGCTCTCGCGGTGAATGTGGACCTGGTCGGTGTTCCGAAGCTCGGTAACGATTGGGCGATCGAATGGCTCGGTGCGGATGCCGGTATCCTTTCCGGGACCTCCGAACCCGGCAGAGGCTACACCATGGTCGCCGGTCATAACCACCTGAATGATTCGGAAATGGGGCCGTTCCTCAATCTCGGTTCGCTGAAGGAGTATGACACGATTTATATCAGCCTTGAAAATGGTATGAATCTGCCGTTCAGCGTGTACGCGAATGAGCTGATGCGCCCGGATGATTATGAGGCAATCGCGAAGATCGCCGCAGAGGACCCGCATTCTATCGTCCTGGTGACCTGCGAAAATGAAACTGCCGCAGGCGGCTACATGAACCGCCGTGTGGTGTTTGCGAAGCCCTTCTAAGCGTTTCGTGGAAGCGAATTAAGTGATTTTGGTACAGACCTCCGAAAGGAGGTCTGTACTCATTTCAGGCAGGGGGACGGTTATCCCGGAACCGTCCCCCTGTCATGGGGAACCACAAAACAAAACATTTGTCAACCGCCAATTCTGGAATGTGGCGCACACGGAGACTGCCCTTCTGTGCCATGAGATTCGCGAGTATATGACGCTGTAGCCTGACCGGCGAGTGCAGTAAGATCCTGACACCAAAGAGGCACAGAAGGACAGCCTCCCGTGTGCTGTTTTCTTGTCTGAAATGTGGGTCAATGGCACCTCATCCGCAAAAGCACACAGAGACTGCCCTTCTGTGCCATAAGATCCGCGAGTCTATGACGCTGCGGCCTGATCGGCGAGTGCAGTAAGAACCTGACACCAAAGAGGCACAGAAGGACAGCCTCCCGTGTGCTGTTTTCTTGCCTGAAATGTGGCGCAATGGCAACTCCTCCGAAAAAGCACA
>JAFRIR010000037.1 GCA_017432685.1 Flexilinea sp.
CCCGGTGATCGGTGAAAATTATGTTCCTTTCATATTGGAGCAGAACATCGGGGAAGTGCTGGTCGGCATCACACCGGGACAGGTGGAACCGGGAGTGCTGGAACGGCTGAACGCCAACGCGGTGGGAATCAACATCGTGGTGGAATCGGCGATCGGTTTCCAGCCGGAAGACCAGTATATCCTCAATGTGGGTATCTATAAGACGCTTTCCATCGGTGCCTTTTCCTTCACTCCCGGACAGATTCTTTATCTGGGTGTCAAACGGTTGATCGATATTCTTTGCGGGCTGGTCGGACTGTTATTGCTCATCCCGGTCACGGCACTCGTGAAACTGGTGAACCTGCTCTCTGGTGACAGCGCGAAGATTTTTTACCGCCAAAAGCGGGTAGGCAAGGACGGCAGGCTGATAAAAATCTGGAAGTTTCGGTCAATGGTACCGGATGCCGATACCCGGCTCAAAGAGATGCTGAAGGAAGAAAAGTGGCGCAAAGAGTGGGAGGAGAACCAGAAGTTTGAGAACGATCCGCGCATCACAAAGGTGGGGCGCATCCTGCGGAAGACTTCCATTGATGAGCTGCCGCAGCTGCTGAACGTTTTGGTCGGTGATATGTCTCTGGTAGGTCCCCGTCCACTGGTGCAGGGGGAACTGGAAGCTCACGGCGGGCTGAAGCTTTATCAGAAAGTCAAGCCGGGTATCACCGGCTGGTGGGGCTGCAACGGACGAAGCAATATTGACTACCGCGAACGTCTGGAGCTGGAATATTTCTATGTTAAGAACTGTTCCCCCTACCTCGACTTCCTCTGCATCTTGCGTACTGTCCTCGCGGTATTCAAAAAAGACGGCGCGATGTAAATTCTGATGAATTACTCAGGCAGGTTCCTTTGATAAAGGTTCATAGATCTTCAGGAGGATACTGTCAGAAGGACTTTACCGGAAAGACATACAATCGGAACTTGTTGTTTTCCTTATATTCCTGTATAATTGGAATGAATGAGGTGATATTATGGCTACATCAAGTATTATTGATCATATCGTTGTACATAATCCCAGAGCATTGGAAGAATGGGTGAAGGCTCTGGATGAGGCTGCAGATAAATATCAACCGCAGACGGAAGAAGAACGGTCGAATGTTTGTACTGACCCTGATATTACACGACAGTTTATGGAAAAGGCTCTTGCGAAAATAGGAATTCATTTATGACCCTTCTCGTTTGGAATATACTTTTTCTTCTCGATCAATTCGGAGAAGAGTATGTAAACCATTTTCTCTCAACTTTTTCGACGAAAATGGAAAAAGATAATCAAATTATTGATTTGAATCCTGATATCGAAGAGTTTCTGAAATGTAATGCTGTTCAATTTGCCAAAGAAAGAAAATCAATAACATATCTTGTTGGGGATGCAGACAGTGGTACTCTTTTAGGGTATTTTACCCTTACACATAAAGTAATTGAAATAAATGCTGCCGGTTTAAGTAATACATCAGTACGACGAATTGAAAGACATTCCAGGATCAATCCGGAAACAAATTCCTATCTGGTTTCAGCCTTCTTAATTGCCCAGTTTGGAAAAAATTATAATGTAGATGAACGAATTAGACTATCCGGTGATGATTTGATGTCGTTTTGCAAGAGAGAATTAAACGAAATTCGTTATCGTATCGGCGGAAGTGTTATCTATCTTGACTGTGAGGCTGATGCCAGACTGATCCGCTTTTACCAGGATCAGCAAAAATTTACGTTGTTCGGTGAACGAATCAGTGATAATGACGGTAAACGATACCTTCAGTATATGAAGTTTTTATAAGAACATTATTAAAAACAAGAACGACGCCCGGATCTTCGACTTCGTCAGCAAACGCCTGCTGGATGTATGGCTCGAAACAAACGGATTTCCATACCGGGAGCTGCCCTATGTCTTCATGGAAGGCCAAAACTGGTTCGACAAAGGCGGAAATTTCCTGAGGCGGAAGTTTGGGCTCTGACTAATTTATTTCGTTATTTACTTATACAACCGGCAACATCTTCTCCCTTCCGTGATATAATTCAAACAAAGCAGGATTCACATTGACTGAGGAGAAATTGTATGATAAACACCGCTGTAAAAAAGAACAATTCCGTATTGAAAGATACGATCAATATGTTGTTCGGGCTGGATGACAATAAGCTTATTGAAGTTCAATCCTTCATCCGGGAAAACTCCGAGGAAAAAGAAGAAGATCTCTTTAAGGATTTATACAAACCGCTTACCGAAGCCGAACTTGTCGAAAGGATCGATCGGTCTTTAGCTCATATTAATGATGGTACCGCTATGGACGCGGATGAATTTATTCAGGAATTGAAAGCGGAATTCGGCTTATGAAGCATTATAAGGTTATTGTACAAAGTGATGCACGCGCTGATTTTCGCCGATGTGTCAACTATCTTCTATACAACAAAAGGAGCCGACAGGCTGCCGATAGTTTGATACAAGATTTTGATAAGACCCTCAAAACACTTTCCAATATCGCCGGCAGTCTGCGGGATCCGGACAGCGAAGTTCTCAAAACCAGAAATCTGAAACGCCTGAATTTCCGCAGCCATGATTACTTCCTTTTGTTTTGTATTGAAGAGGATATTGTGATCGTCACCAACATCTTCCATGGGTACGAAGATTTCGAAAACAAAATCAATTAGTTTTATTTCCACGCTGACAACCAATCTCTAACTTCTATAGCCTATCATCTATCCCCAGCCAACCGATAATTTTTCCTCAGTCGCCAATTCTTATTTCTTATTTCTTATTTGTCTAACGTCTAACGTCTAAAGTCTAAAGTTTTTACTCTATTTAGATTTCTCTTGCTTCGGCGATGATGGCATTGATCTCGTCATCGGAGAGGTACCCTTCCCGGGCGGCTTTCATCCGCATATTGTTTAACGCGATCATCGCTTTTGCCTGACGGACGGCCTGAACGACATCATCAAATCCACCGTCGGGGATGTCAATGACAAGTGCAGATGGTTTTCCGTTGTTGGTGAGTACCACTTCATTTCCGCCACTCAGGTCTTTCCACATATTTTTTGAATCGGTTCTCAAATCCCGCACTGAATAAAAATTCATCATAATGCCTCCTGAATTAATGGTACACGATTAAGTCCAAATTGTCAACGTTTTGTAGAGCTGGATATCCTGAAACCAACAACCGGTAACTTACCGTCTAAGGCCTAACGTATATTCTCCCCTATTCCATGCTCAATCCTGAAACCGCAAAAATCTCCCTCATTATCCCGACGCTGAATGCGGAAAAAGAACTGCCGATATGCTCGTCATCTTCCGAACTGTCCTTGCCGTCTTAAAATAGGGAGGATGGTGCTCAGTAGATTATGAATATCAAAATCATCGTTGCAACCCACAAACCTTACTGGATGCCTTCGGATCCGGTGTATCTGCCACTGCACGTTGGTGCGGAGGGAAAGGAATCGCTCGGCTGGCAGGGTGACAATACTGGCGATAACATCAGCTGCAAAAACTCGAATTATTGTGAATTGACCGGACTTTACTGGGCATGGAAGAATCTGGACGCGGATTATATTGGTCTTGCCCACTACCGCCGGCACTTCTCCAACGGGAAGCTGTTCGGTAACAAAAAGGATCGCGTGATCACAGGTGCGGAACTGGAAAAGAAGCTGGCAGGATGCGATGTTTTGCTCCCGAAACTGCGAAATTATTGGATCGAGACGAATTACAGCCAATATACCCACGCCCATCATGCTATTGATCTGGATACGACCAGAGTGATCCTTTCGGAGAAGTTCCCGGATTATTTGAAAGCCTATGATGATAGTATGCGCCGTACCACTGGTCACCGTTTCAACATGTTCGTGATGAAACGGGACAAGCTGGATGCGTACTGCACCTGGATGTATGATGTACTCTTTGAACTGGAATCTCGCCTGGATATCTCATTTTACTCCACCAATGATGCCCGTGTCTTCGGTTTTGTCAGCGAACGCCTGCTGGATGTCTGGCTGAAAACTAAACATGTGTCATATCGAGAGATTCCTTATGTTTTCATGGAAAATCAGAACTGGTTCATCAAAGGAGGAAATTTTCTTAAAAGGAAATTTCGATATTGATTCTCAGCGAATAATGAAATATATGAAACGACGTAGGTGAATGATTTTAAAAATCGACGATAAACTTACATACTTAGATGGAAAAAAAATTTAATTTTGGTTTGCATATTCTATATACCAAATTGAACAGAGGAAAATAATTGTACGATTATCTCATCGTTGGGGCCGGACTGTACGGTGCGGTGTGTGCGCGGGAATTGGCTGATGCCGGTAAGTCCGTGCTCGTCATTGACAAACGTACCCATATCGGTGGCAACATATATACTGAAAAAATCGATGGCATCAACGTCCACAAATACGGGGCGCACATCTTCCATACCAATAATGCTGCAGTCTGGAATTATGTGCAGCGCTTTGCCGACTTCAATCGTTTTACCAATTCCCCTGTGGCAAACTATAAAGGAGAACTTTTCTCCCTGCCCTTCAACATGTACACCTTCAACAAGATATGGGGAGTGATTACACCTGAAGAGGCACAGACTAAGATCGATGAACAGCGAAAGGAGATAACCGGCGAGCCGAAAAACCTTGAGGAGCAGGCGATAAGCCTGGTCGGTCGGGACATTTACGAGAAGTTGGTGAAGGGATACACGGAAAAACAGTGGGGAAGGGATTGCAAAAACCTTCCCGCTTTTATTATCAAGCGCCTTCCTGTTCGCCTGACTTTCGATAATAATTACTTTAACGCTCTTCATCAGGGAATCCCCATTGGCGGATATACGAAGATGGTAGAGCGGATACTGGAAGGAATCGAGGTACGGCTTGGTGTAGACTATCTGCAAAACCGGGAAACCCTGAATCTACTTGCGGATCATGTGATTTACACCGGTCCCATCGACGCTTATTTTGGCTATCGTCTCGGCCCGCTGGAGTACCGCTCTGTCCGTTTTGAGAACGAAGTTCTTGATATACCCAACTTCCAGGGAAATGCCGCAGTGAACTATACCGACGTGGAAACACCCTGGACGCGGATCATTGAGCATAAGTGGTTTGAGTTCGGGAAGGACGAAGACGGAAACGATCTGCCGAAGACCGTTATCAGCCGTGAGTACAGTTCTGAGTGGAAACCCGGGGATGAACCTTTTTATCCTATCAATGATCAAGAGAATTCGAAACGCTATTCTTTGTATATGGATTTAGCGAAAGAAATACCTGATGTCTTTTTTGGTGGACGGTTAGGAACATACAAGTACTATGACATGGATCAAGTAATCGCAAGGGCATTAGAATACACAAATTCCGAAATACAGTAAACCTGAATTGAATCATGCATGAGGTAAATCATATTGAAATTCTCTTCATTTGATTATATGAAAATGGCGAACGATGATTCTGCCATCGCAGTTGAAGGTGAACTCCTAAAGAAATGTCAGCAAATCGAATTGAGCGTTGTTGATGATCTTGCCAGTATATGTGAAAAATACAATATCAACTATACATTGGGTGGTGGCAGTGCATTAGGAGCTGTTCGCCATCAGGGAATGATTCCCTGGGATGATGATATTGATATAAATATCTTTCGAAAAGATTGCGAAAAATTCATTACAGCATTAGAAAATGAATATCCAAACAAGTACTGGATTCATACACCAGAAAAAACAAAGAATTATGGGCTTCTTTTTCTTCAGATACGTCTTAAAGGAACCATCATGCGTGGGAGAGAAGATATTGATACCAATGAATGTGGTATCGGAGTCGATATCTTCCCATATGAAAACACTTATGATAACAAATTATTACGGATTATGCATGGATGTTTATGTATGGCAATGAAATTTTGTTTGTCATGCAGAAAGATTTGGGAGCATAGAGATTTCAATATGCGATTAGTGAGAGGTGATCCGGAAGGAGAAAAATCAATCAAAATAAAAAGTTTGATAGGAGCTATTACTTCAATTTTTAGTATTGACGATTGGACACATGGCACAATACGCTGTTGTAAGATGAATAAAAATAATGATTCCAAATTTGTTGCGATTCCTTCCGGTAGGAAACAATTTCTCGGAGAAATTTATCGCAGAGATGAAATAGCCGATACGGAATTAGTTCCATTTGACGGACGAAAATACCGATTAACAAAAGCTGTCGACCAATATATGAAAAAGCTTTATGGAAACTATATGCAGATTCCATCGATAGAAAAAAGAGAGCATCATATTGTTTATGAATTAGACTTTGGAGTATACGAATGAATTGTGCCTTGATTTTTGCCGGAGGAACCGGGCAAAGAATGAACACAAAATCTCTTCCGAAACAATTTCTCATGATCCACGGGAAACCGATAATAATTCATACGTTAGATGTTTTCGAGAAATCACAGTTGATTGACAGTGTGATTGTTGTATGCCTTGAAAGCTGGATCGGTTATTTGCGTGAACAATTGACTATATTTGGAATAAAAAAAGTTCAGAAAATTGTTCCGGGCGGAAAAACTGGACAGGATTCCATTTATAACGGTATTAAACTGATACATGATTTATATGCCGAAGATACTATCGTCTTGATTCATGATGGAGTCCGACCTCTGATCGATACAGATACGATTGAAAGAAATATAAAATGTGTTCAGGAACATGGAAATGCTGTTACAGTATCACCGGCATTGGAAACAATTGCAGTGCGCCCTGAAAGCAACCAGCAAAAGATTGAGAAAATCATAGAAAGGAAAAATTGTTTATTAGCTAAAGCTCCGCAAAGCTTTTTTCTGAAAGATATCTACACTGCTCACCAGCTCGCAAGAAGCAATAATCTGCATGATTTCATTGATTCCGCCTATTTAATGCAATGGGCCGGCTATAAATTGTTTACCGTTGAAGGTCCTGTTTATAACATCAAAATAACAACACCTGCAGATTTCTATGTCTTCCATGCAATTTTGGATGCACATGAGAACGGACAAATCAATGGGTTTGCAAACAATGGAGCCTGAATAAAAAATGTGGACAGAATCGACTATATACAAAGAAGATCTTGAAAATATAATCAAAGATCAAAATATCCCCTGGGCAGAACTTGATGGAAAAACGATCCTGATAACCGGCGCGACCGGCTTAATCGGAATGAATATTGTAAATTCCATTCTTTATTATGGAATGAATCGCCAGAATCCACCCACTGTTTATGCGCTTGTACGAAACATTGAAAAAGCACATTTCCTGTTTGAAAATCAAGAGAAATTATTCAGAAAGAATTTTTTTTATATTGTCGGAGATATTGAAACTATTGATGATTTTCCCGAAAAAATTGACTTTATTATTCATGGCGCCAGCCAAACAGCAAGCGTAGGATTTATTACGCAGCCCGTAGAAACACTCATCACAGCGTTCTATGGCACTAAAAAATTGCTTCAGCTCGCGAGAACAAAAAGCATAAAAGGAATGATTTTCCTTTCCAGTATGGAAGTATATGGTTCTCCGAAAAAAGGAACGTATATTTCGGAATCGGAAATTTCGGGTTTCGATCCTCTGAAAGTTCGGAATTGTTATCCTATCAGTAAAATTGCGTGCGAAAACTTATGCGTTTCTTACGCACAGGAATTTAGAATTCCCGTAAAAATTATCCGTTTGACACAAACCTTTGGTCCTGGTGTTTCCCGGTACGATGGCAGAGTATTTGCAGAATTTATGCGCTGTGCCCTGGAGGGAAAAAATATTGTACTGAAAACAAAAGGAGAGACTGAACGCTGTTATTTATATACCGCTGATGCAGTCAGAGCTATTCTGACGGTATTACTGAAAGGATTAAGCGGAAATGCTTATTCGGCTGCAAATGAAAATACGTATTGTTCAATAGCTGACATGGCGGAGATTGTGTGTGCAACATTGGGAAACGGAAAAAGCAAAGTAGTATATGATCTCCAGGACACGGCAAACCTCGGTTATGCCGGCACTTTATTTTTACAACTGAACACCAGAGCAATTCAAAATCTCGGCTGGAAACCAAATGTAAATCTTCGGGAAATGTACCTGAGAATGGCTCAAACAGCTACAAGACAGGAAAAACAACAAACGAGAGGCTAAAAACATACGATGAAAGTACTTTTGATCACCTCCAGTCTGGATGCCGGAGGTGCAGAAAAATGGGTAAGAGATACGGTCCTTGCAATGAATCGGGAGGGAATTGAATTTGACTATTATTTCTATGAAGACATACAGAATGATTCTTTTCTGAATGATTACAAGGATGCAGGGGTAAATCTTTTCTTTAGGGAGCTGAACAAAAAAACCGGTGATTCCAAATTAAACCTGAAACATGATCTTACTCAATTCATTCAGGAGCATGGTCCATACAATGCCGCACATATAAACGGACTAAATCTGGTTTATCAGTTTATTCTTGTGAATGTTCTGCACAAAGCTCAAATTCCTGTCCGGATTGTACATAGTCATAATTCACTAAGCACATACAAAACCCTTCCGGCGAAATTAGGTAAATGGTATCTGAGGGATCAGATTATCCATAAATCGACAGTTGTTGGAGCATGTTCCACTCAGGCAGGTGTTACACGGTATGGAAATAAAATAATAAACAATCCAAAGTTTCAAATAATTAAAAATGGTATCGATTTACAAAAATATGTATTCAATATAGAAACAAGGAATCGTATCCGTACTGAACTTGGGATTGGCGAACAAAAAGTGTATTTATTTATCGGTAGAATGGCCTACCCAAAAAACACATTATTTCTTTCTGAGATTTACGCAGCTGTATATAAACGGGATCCTGAATCAATCTTTATCTTGGTGGGAAGCGGGCAGGACGAAGAAGTGACTCATCAAAAGATTAATGAATTGGGAATAGGAAATTCAACTATTTACGTTCCATGGACAAGCAGTCCCGCTGATTATTTGTGTGCTGGGGACGTGATGCTTCTTCCAAGCCTGTATGAGGGTTTTTCCTTTGTAACATTAGAGGCACAGTGTGCCGGTATTCCCTGTCTTGTATCAGACAGAATACCCCGTGAAGTCAATATCTCCGGAAACGTCTCTTACAAGTCCTTAAACCACTCGTCAGATCGATGGGCTGAGACTGCGATGCAGTTGGCAAAAACCGGAAGGTATGACAGTATAAAGAAAATTAAAGACGCCGGATACGATATCAGAGATACTGCAGCTTTATTTAGAAGGATGCTGGAAGGTAAACAGGCATAAAAAGATGGAACTCGTATCAGTAATAGTACCTGTTTATAACGTGGATGCGTATCTGGAAAAATGTGTCCATAGTATAACAAATCAGACATACCAAAAATTGGAAATTATTCTGGTCAATGATGGATCCACAGATCAATCAGCAGAAATATGCAAACGGTTGGCAGAACAGGATAATAGAATCAATTTTATCAGTCAGAAAAATAAAGGACAATCAGCAGCACGAAATAATGGATTACGTACTGCAACAGGAGAATATATCGCATTTATAGATGGAGATGATTTTTGGGATCATGATATGCTTGAATATCTGATTGCTCTGTTGAAAGAGGATGACAGTCAAATTTCTGTGTGTGGGGTTCGGCATATTGGTTTCCCCGATGTTGAAGACCCGGAAATAAATGATGGACAGCGAAAGTCGTATTCAGGAATTGAAGCAGCAAAACATACGTTGCTTGGAGCTAACGGGTTTTCCGGTTCTGCCTGCCACGCACTTTTTCAACGAGATCCAATTATGAATGATGAATTTTTTTTGGAAGGGCATATTTTTGAAGATCTTGAATACATGGTCAGACTGATGCTGAAGGCTGACAAAGTTTCTGTATCACGATTGCGAAAATATAATTATTGTTACAGACCTGATAATAGCTCCAGCAAATCAACAAGAAAAAGAAAAGAAGATTTAGATGCGGTAATCGAACAATTAAAAACATTAATAAAAGAAAAACAGCCTTCCTTAATGCCAATGGTTGAACAACGTTATATATCGAACGGAATTCATCTGATTCGTTCTCTTCATGAAGGAGAGGATTATCTGTTTGAAGAACTTCGAAAGTCAATTATACAGTATGAGCCTCAAAGGAAAATGTTATCAAAATCAGACTGGATATTGGCCAATGCTCTCAAAAGTGGAAAAAATACTTTCCTGCTTATGAATTCTTTTTATCAAATTTTCAGAGAAGCAAAGAAAACATACGCAAAAAGACTGACAAGAATAAGATGAGCCAAAGATTAAGAATTGAGAAAAAAAAAGAAAAAAGATTGGTTTTCTGGATGCTCATTCTGCTTTTACCGCACTTTGAACCAGGTTATTTTGATGCGGAACTTCCGGTGGTTGATTTATTATTTAACATAGGAAGAGTCTTCAGTGCTTTATATATCATCTATTATGCCATTGAACGGAAACATTCTTTAAGCATGATCATGATCGTTTTTACCATCCTTCAGGGATGGTATTTTATTAACACGGTCATCCAAAACGGTATCAGCAAACGGATCACGATCAACACAATATCTATGCTGATTGGTTGTCTTATTATTGATTGTTATGCGAAAAAATATGCCCGCCAGCTGATTCACGCATTGTTGATAATGTATGAACTTTTAATTTACAGTAATTTTATTACCATGCTGCTATTCCCTAAAGGGCTTTATGCCACGGAGTGGCAATGGGAAAATTGGCTGTTGGGATTTCGAAATACTTTTACATTTACATTTGTTCCGGCACTTGCGATTTCAATGATTTGGAAACATTATTCCCGTCGCTCATTTCGCTTTTTTCTCTTGCTGTCAGTTTGTGTAATTTCTTCTTTTCTTGGTCATTCCGCAACCTGTCTTGTTACGATATTGGTTATGACCGGATTATACCTGACAGGATTTTACCGAGTAAAAATCATAACAGCAGGTAACGTTACCTCAGTTTTTCTGGTCAGTTTTTTCGCTGTTGTAATATTCCGGGTACTGGATTATGCAGAACCTTTTCTAAAACAACTGGGACGAAAAACAACATTGAGTGGAAGGACTTTTATCTGGGACAGAACCATCAGCGCTATAGGTGCCAGATCAATCATCGGTTACGGACAGCAGGATGTCGAATTACGTGTTGCTCTCGTTCCGCAGGCTTATGGCGCGACGCATGCGCATAACTTTGTTCTGGAACATCTTTATTCAGGTGGAGTCATTCAATTACTGATCGTTATCATTTTTTTAGTGATGATTATTGCTAACCTCCAGAAATATAAAAAACAAGAAATCGTTCACTGTATGCTTCTGGGTGTTCTTTGTATTGATATGATTTTTCTGGTCGAATCAGGATTTCATTTGATGCTCTATACCTTTTTATTTCTCTGTGCATATGCAAAACAGATTAGTGAACAGTGTTCATCGCAAAGTAAGAGAAGAAGATTTTTTATTTAGAAAAATTCAAAGTATTATGCGGACAAAAAAATCACTATTGAATATGACTACAGCGCTTGCAGGGCAGAGTTTATCTCTGTTAGCAAACCTGATATCAAGATATATATTTGCAAAATATATGTCCCAGGAATACCTGGGATTGTCAGGTTTGTTTACCAACATTTTGACAATGCTGTCGCTGGTGGAATTGGGAGTCGGTCCCGCGATCACTTTCAGTTTATATAAACCCCTTGCACAAAATGACACCGAAAAAGTAAAGAGTTTGATGCATTTGTACAAAAAAGCTTATCAAATTATTGGCGGAGTTGTATTGATTCTCGGACTGCTTTTTACCCCTTTTTATCCCTTTTTCATTAAAGATACAAGAGGAATCGATAATCTGACAATAATTTACTGGTTGTATGTATTGAACACCGGTGTTTCCTACTTCTTTTCTTACAAAATTTCATTGATCACTGCAGATCAGAATCAATATGTCAGAAATATTGGCCATTATGCGGTTTTTATTGTTATGAATATCGGACAGGGACTGATTCTGATCCTCACAAGAAATTATGTATTCTTTCTCATATTCCAGGTTATTTGTACTTTTATCGAAAATTTTATTCTATCCCGGGTGGCGGATCGAATGTATCCATATCTAAAAGAGAAAAATGTTCAGCCGCTTACAAAAGAGACGACTTCGCCTATCTGGCGAAACATAAGAGCGATGATCTTCCACAAAGTTGGCAGTATAGCAGTAAATTCAACGGATAACCTTCTGATCTCGAAGTATCTTGGGCTGGGTGTTTCCGGTATTTATTCGAATTATGCACTGATTATTGTTGCGGTACGTAATATTCTTGGAAAAGTTTTTGATTCAGTTATTGCCAGTGTCGGGAATATAAATGCTTTAGAGGATACGGAAAAAGTACGAACTGTATTTCTCAGAATGTTTTTCTTGAGCTTCTGGCTATTTTCATTCTGCGGAATATGTATCGCTTGTTTGATTCAACCTTTTATTCGACTTGTGTTCGGTGAGAATTATTTATTGAACCAATGGACTGTAATTATTTTGGTGTTTGCGTTCTATACATATGGAATGCGCAACGCTCCCAATGTCGTTCGTTCCGCAGCCGGTCTGTATTATAAAGATTGGTTTAAACCATTACTGGAAGCAGCGGTGAATTTGGCCAGTTCCATCCTTTTGTTGCAGCGCTTCGGAGTTGCTGGGATTTTTATGGGAACAATTATCAGTACCATTCTTGTTAATGCATGGATTGAAGCCTGGGTTGTATATAAAAATGTGCTGCATGAACCATTGAGTCGGTTTTTCATTCAGTATATGAAATACTTCGGACTTTTCTCCTTTGGGCTCTTTGTTACGTACAAAATATGCGAATTGATTGCTTTTGGCGGGGTTTGGGAGTTACTATTCAGATTTTTAATATGTCTGCTTATACCAAATGCTTTATTTTGTCTTACAAGCAGAGGAAAAGATGAGTATGTATTTTTTAAACAACTGATCAGAACTATAACAAGCAACATAAAGGATTTTGGAAGACGACGAAAAATATCTAATATGTAGTCAGAGCCGCATATATATCAAAATGTTAAGAAAAAACTTACGAATGTATTATTAACCATTCCATTTATAACAATAATACGAAGGGAAAGCCTATGTCTGCAAGAAGGAATGATAGCAATGAAGTTCTTTCTTTGTCTGAAGTGCAAAACATTGAATTGGACATCATGCAACAACTGCACCTTTTCTGTGAAAGGGAAAATTTAGTATATTGCATGGCATATGGAACTTTACTTGGAGCTGCTCGTCATCAGGGCTTTATTCCCTGGGATAATGATATCGATATCATTATGCCTCGTCCTGATTTCCAACAATTATTGCGATTGATAAAAGAAAAGGAAATTGCTCATAATATTGATTGTCTTCATTATACAAATGATTATACATACCACTACCAGGTAATTCGTGTTTGTGATAAGAGAACCACTGTAAATCCGGAATACATACGGGAACAACCTTCTCGCATGGGAGTTTGGGTGGATATTTTTCCTGCAGATGGGGTCCCATCTTCGTGGAAGGATCGCCCCTTTGATCAACTTAGATTGTTATATTACAAATGGGTACAATTGGCTGATATTTATGCGATTCCGATGAGAAATATCCCAAATAAAACAATAAAGGGATATATAAGCAACATAATAAAAAATCTGGTTCATTTTTTGAGCCCCGGAAAAAATAACATTCACGAGTATAAAGTTGATCAATTCGCATCTGTATTTAGTTATAAGGACTATGATCACGTTGCGGACACAATTGAACGACAGAAACCAAATTGGCTTACACATACTGATTTTGATGAACGTATTTTGATGAAGTTCGAAAAATATGATTTTTATGCTCCGAAGGATTGGGCTGGTTATTTGACAAGGTACTACGGTAATTATATGCAACTTCCTCCGGAAGAAAAGCGGATGACTCACGATATACACGCTCAATGGAGATGAGGGAAAATTAATGAAACACAAACGAATTCTGATTTTATTTTTTATTTTGATTTTTGTGTTTTTCCTGGTTTTCTATTCGCAAATCTCCCCCATCCGAATTTTCTGCACGGATGATTAGTCCTTTCTGAACAGGTTTCGGGATGCCCTCCCGGATTCCCGAAAATGGAACCCGATCCGTGTGCTGCCGGAGTTGGCGATGTCTATGGCGGCCTGGTTTTCCGCCTATTTTATCATGCCGATAACGGGAAATTTTATTCATTCAGTTGAATTGGGCATATCGATCATTTTTGCTGCTGCAGCTGCAGCCTATGCTTATGTTTTTTTCCGAATGTCAGCACGTAAACATGAACAATCCGGCAAGTTTTCAGTGGCGCTGTCGCTGTTCTTCCTTTTACTTCATTTCCTGATTTTTCGGACAAAAAATGAAGCGAATGATCACTTGTTAACTGGCTTCCATGATACCTGCACTTTTTTTGTTTATTATTTCTCTTTCCTTTGGAATGGAATTCTGATCCTTTATTTGATGTGTGATGATTATTTTGAAAACAAGCAGGGCAAACCGATGTTTGTCCGGGGACTTGTGCTGACGGCAGTTTATTTCGGGATTTTTTCGAACCTGCATCAGAGCTGCATGCTGGCGGTTTATGCCTTCATTGAAATGTGTTGGCAAATCTTAAGTCAATGGAAAGAATTCCGTCTGAAACAGTTCTGCCGGAGGTTCGGGCTGCAATTATTCATACTCTTCTCATGGTTTCTGTCATTTTATTTTGAATTCAAAGGCGGGAGATCCCAACAGGTTGGCATCCGGGATTTGCATCAGTTGTGGGCACAATTTCAGGATACCTTACGGAATTTGTTAAACAGGCTGCAATCAATGAACGGTTATTTTCTGGAAGCGGCGGTTGTTTGCTTTGCAGTGTTTCTGAGCGTTGTGATTATAAGAATATTCTATAAAAATATACATACACACATACATATATTAGGTGAACGGGAACTCGAAGAACATATTTCCACAAGTGTTAAGATGCTGGTCGGTTCTCTGATTGTTCTGGTATTTCTATGTACGCTTTGCGCAGTCTCAAAGCCCTGGGACATTTCCAGAGGGGATGTTTTGAACAGTTGTATTTTTTTCTTCTTTTTGTTCATGATGGAACAGATTCAATTTCTGTTGAGAACTATAAATCCGTTAAAACTTGTTTTTCCTCTGATCATCATCCTTTGTTTCTTTAATACCATTACTACCGGACGCACCTGGATGGTACGGACGACGGGGCGTGTGAACTATGCTATTGCTCAACAGGTTACAAGTGATCTTGTTGATGATTTTCTCGAGGCAGATCAAAGCGGACAGAATAATATTGAAATTCACGTTCCACTTTTCAATTATGGCGACAACTATCCGCTTGCAACCTATGCTCCGGGCACAGTTTCGAATGTGTTGTATAAGTATGGTGTCACAAATAACAGAATCAATGCCGTTTTCATTCCTGATCCCGGTTTGAATGAAAAGTATGGTCTTCCCGTGCCATAGACCAATTGAGTCAGGAGTGCGTTCATTTTTGATTTGGTACTCCTGAGCCTGTCTTCTTAGCCTCTCCGCCCGGGGAAGAAATAATTTGAAAGAGAAAAACTGAAGTTGTGAAATCTTTTATTTGCAAACAATACAAAACATTGATTGGAATTTTTGTGTTTTGTACAACTTTCGGAGTTGTACAAAAATATATTTGGGGAAATGTTTTTGTAATGGAATTTCATGCAGATACTGCAGATACTTTGCTCTGGGCAAATGCTGATTTAGAAAATGGTGGCCCGTTTAAACCCTCAATGGATTACGCTTATAAGCTCATATTTGGCGGACAATGGTTGTTTATGCCATTCATAAAACTATTTGGAATCAGTTTATTGACACAGCGCTGTTCAATGTCTTTTTTCTCTGTCCTTTTCGCAATCGTCCTGATATTTTTCTTCAAATCAATGGATTTTTCAAACTCTCTTTCTTTTCTTTCAACTGCCATTATGTTGACTTCGGTATGTATTACAAAAAAAACACGTGAAATTTATTATTCCCATATTATTCATTACAGTCTGGCAGTTTTTTATTTTATGCTTGCTTTCATTTTTTTTCAAAATGTATTACGGAAAAACAATTTAAAAACATCCATTTGTTGCTACACAGCCATTCTGATGATGTGTTCCATAAATGGGTTGACAAACACTTTGTACGTTTCAGTTCCGATACTGGCAGCCTGTCTGATTGAATTTTGCCTCAATAAAAATAAAACGGTACTGACCCTGTTTATAATAACAATAATTTCTATTATTCCGAGTTTAATCCTTACATATTCGGGAAAACTCGATACCGGATATGTTGATAATTATTACAATTTAGCTAAACAATCAGTATGGACTGAACAATTGATGAAGTTCCCGGTTCTTTGGCTCTCACTTTTTAACGATTACGCAAGGGAAGAGGCTGCTGTAACTACCGAAATTGGGTTGAAAAGCCTGGTTTATACATTCACCGGATTATTTACATTCATCGGTTTCATGGTTTCCAGCAAGAATATTGCCTTGGAAAAGGATGCGGGAAAAAGAGTTTTTTATATATCCACGTTGATCATGTTTTACATAGTGCTTTTTTTTATCGTTTTCGGAAAAATCTCAAATGCGAACTGGCGTTTGACTCCTGTCATTTTTTCTGCACAATTAGCAATTATCATTCAGTTTTTTTCTCTGTTCTTCGCGAAACTGAGTTCAAGAGAAATTGCTCTTAATCACGGTCAGAGCATTTTCAGTTTCTTCATTATCATCTTCCAATCTATCATTGTCTTATTTTCAATGATTATCATGAAATATGATGAAACAGTCTGGTTTGATGAAAACGGACTTCTGGAAACATTGAGAAAAAATAATCTGACCTATGGTTACACTTCCAACTATTGGTTCGGACACAGCCTTACAGTTTTGTCTGACAATGAAATCAAATCCCGTAAAATCGAATGGAATGGAACAAAACCAATATTACCGCTTTATAGCACCAATCGTGACATTGATTGGTATGATGACCAGCCAAATCAAAGCGAGTATTTTCTGATTCTGAATGAAAAAGAGTATAACGAAGATTTAGATTTTATTAAAGAAGCTCAAAAAACCTTTAAATGCTATCAATATGACCACCGCAATTTGGAAGGCGGTAATTATTATGTTCTAATATATGATTACAATATTATGAAATCTGAATATGATTTACTTAGCGCAAAACATCTTTAACAATCGCTCCTGAATGGACGTGTAATCATTAACCATACAAGACCGCTGAAACCTCATATATAAATATGATGAAACCACAAAAAGACTGACCGACTGGCTTGATTTAGATGAGTATAAACACACAAGATATTTTTCAAAATTCAAACCTGAAATTTCACAAAACAACACTCAAGTATGGAAACGATTTTCTCAAAGCTTTTTTGAGATAAAAATCATCGAGGAAAATCTTCCAGAATATTTGTATCCTTTTCCAAATTAGTTTTCAACAGGAATTATTTTTTGAAAGCCGATAACGCGATCATCATGGCTGCGGGAACCAGTTCACGTTTTGCCCCGCTGTCTTATGAACAGCACAAAGCCATGACTGTTGTCAATGGTGAGATTCTCATCGAACGGCAGATCAGGCAGCTGAAAGAAGCCGGAATTCCGAAAATCTACATCGTAACCGGTTACAAATCCGAACAATTCAGCTATCTCATCCCAAAATTCGGAGTGGAACTGATCCACAATCCAAATTACCTCACCAGAAATAATAACGGCTCCATATGGGCTGCACGGAAAGTACTACGAAACAGCTTTATCTGTTCGTCGGATAACTACTTTTCGGAAAACCCTTTCGAAAATGAAGTGGATTACAGTTATTACGCGGCTGAATACGCTGACGGGCCTACTGCAGGATGGTGTATGGAAGAAGATAATGAAGGCTATATCAGTTCGGTCACCATTGGCGGAAATAATTCCTGGTATATGCTCGGACATACTTTCTGGTCCGCAGAGTTTTCTACTCGGTTTCTGAAAATTCTGGAAGCGGAATACGATCTCCCCGGCACAGCGAACAAGCTCTGGGAAAAGATTTTCATGGCACATCTGGATACGCTGAAAATGAAGATCCGGAAATATGATCCCGATGTGATCCACGAATTCGACACCATGGACGAACTGAGAGAATTCGACACATCCTATATTACTGACACCCGGTCAAATATTCTTAAAAAATTAGCTTCTGAGCTAAATATCAAGGAAAAAGATATTTTCCATATCCAAACGCTGAAAGGCGCCGATACAGAAGCTATTGGTTTTCAGTTCGAATGTCCGAAAGGCAATTATCGATATATGTACAGAACTGGAAAAATGGAGAAAAACGCTGATATATCAAGTCTGACGGCATCATTAGGAAAAACGGTCAGTTTTACATGCGGTTGATCATTCTCATTGAAATTATTGAAATGACCACTGAAATTGTAATTCAATTATTATACAGGAGAAAAAATGGCAGAATTAGTTAGAGAAATTGTCGAAACTGATCTTCCCATCGTGAATTCCTTGTTACAAAAGGCAGGCAAGGAAGAGTATGTACAAATTGAACGACTTGGTGGAATGACCAATCATTCTTACAAAGTTACATTGGCAAATGGAGAGGAACTTCTTGTCCGTATTCCGGGCGAGGGTACGGAAGAAATGATCAACCGTGACGATGAACGAAAAAGCACGGAACTTGGTTGCAAACTCGGTATTGATGCGGAACTGTATTTTTTCGATAATGCCGGACATAAAGTCATGCAATTCATCCATGATCCGCAGCCAATGGATGAAAGTGTTATGAAACGTCCAGAAATTTTGCAGCAAGCTGCGAGAATTTTTCATCGACTCCATACATGTGGAGTTGATACAGGTGTGCGTTTTGAGGTTTTCGAGATGGCTAAACTTTATGAAAAAATAATTCATGACGGAGGGGTAGCTTTTTATGATGACTATAATGAGGTTAAACAAATCGTTATGGATATCAAAGCCACGGTAGATAAAAACGGTGAAGTCCCAAAGGTCCCTTGCCATAATGATTCTCTCATAGGGAACTGGGTCCTTGATGGAAATGGACAGCTGTATCTTATCGATTGGGAATACAGCGGTATGAATGAGGCAATGTGGGATCTTTCATGTCTTTCCATTGAAGCGGATTATTCACCTTCCGATGACGATGCATTATTGGATGCTTATTATCAATGTGAGGGAAGAAAAGCCGGAATTGATGAAAAGAAATATTTCATTGCAGCAAAAATGTATGTCGATTTTCTCTGGACACTTTGGGGATTAACAAGAGTTCCTTTTGATGGAGAATTTATGCAGGAATATGCAGATATGCGGTATGCACGTTTGAAGAAAAACATAGAAGCTTATAAAAAGTTAGAGGGATAAGATTATGGTTGCGGGAATTATCGCAGGTATTACATGGGCGATAGAGACAATTGTTTTGGGAATCGCTTTAGCGATGAGCCCGTTTGTTTCAACAGAACAGGCTGTTATGCTTGCTCCTTTCGCGAGTACTTTCTTACATGATGCTTTTTCAGCGATTTGGGCATGGATTTATAACGGTATGCGTGGAAATCTTCCAAGTATTGGAAAAGCGCTGAAGACAAAAAGCGGAAGATTTGTTGCACTGGCAGCAATTATCGGTGGACCTATCGGGATGACCGGTTATGTACTTTCTGTAGCGAATATGGGTGCATCGATTGGTGCTGTGGCCAGTGCTATTTTTCCGGCAATCGGTGCGGTTCTTGCTTACTTCTTTCTGAAGGAAAAAATGTCCTGGTACCGATGGATTTTTCTGATATTGAGCCTTCTCGGTGTTTATGGGCTGTCTTATAGTCCGGAAATCAACATCACGAATTTTTGGCTGGGATTTGCCGGAACGCTGATGTGTTCCTTTGGCTGGGGCATAGAAGCCGTTATTATTGCAAAGTGCGTCCAAGATAATGCAGTTACGGATGAGATCGCTCTTCAGATTCGTCAAACTACCTCCGCGCTGGTTTATGGGATCATAATTCTTCCGATTATGAAAGGTTGGAAATTTACCATCTCCCTATTATCCGATACCGGTTGGCTGATCCCTACAATTGCAATAGCAGCGCTGTTTGCTACAGCTTCTTATTTATTTTATTACAGAGCTATTGCACAGATCGGTGCATCCAAAGCAATGGCACTGAATATCACTTATTCCGCATGGGCAGTCATCTTCTCTGTAATCTTTCTTGGGGATAAGAGCCTCTTGAATCCAATTACCATCATTTGCACACTGATTGTACTGATTTTTGGTATTTTAGCTGGAGCGGATTACAAAGAGCTTATCGGTAAATAATAAATTAGAAAAACTTTACAACGAAACAGATAAGGGCGCTGAATGCGCTCTTTTCTGTTTCAATAGTACAATACAAACAAAGGCCATCATCACCTGGAAGGAGGCCGTATGATACAGGGGATCATCATGCCGCACCCGCCGATCGCACGGGAATTGATCGGACGCGGAGAAGAAAAGAAAATTCAAAATACACTTTCCGCTTATCGCACCAAATCAGAGAAGATCGCTGCTTACGCGCCGGAAACGATCGTCATCATCTCTCCGCATAACATTTTCTTCCGCGATGCCTTCTATGTTTCGCCCGGAGGAACATACACAAACGGCATTCCATCTCGACTTCTGCCGAAGGTCATGCTTCGGGATATGCGCGGGGTCCCCTATGCTATAATACCCTTCGGCAGTCAGGAACAAAATACACTGCCGGGAAGGAATCAGCAGCGATGGCGCTGAATAAAAAACAGTTTGATATATTGGATCTCCTGGTCGAAGAGGATGATTCCCTGACGCAAAGACAGATGGAAGAGAGGACCGGTTATTCTCTCGGCCTCATTAACAAGACCGTAAAGGAGCTCACAGAAATGGGCGCTGTTGAGAAGGGCCGGATAACTGCTGCCGGAATGGATGCGCTGGAACCTTACCGTGTAAAACGAGCTGTCTTCATCGCGGCCGGGTTTGGAAGCCGGATGGTTCCGATCACGTTCAATACCCCGAAGCCACTCGTCCGCGTGCATGGAAAACGGATCATTGACGGGCTCCTTGATGCCTGTCTGGCTGCCGGTATCAATGATATATATATCGTCCGCGGTTATCTTTCAGACCTTTTCGATCAGCTCCTTTATAAATATCCGATGATCAAGTTCCTTGAGAATCCTGTATATAACGAAGCCAACAACATCAGTTCCGCACTCGTTGCCCGCTATCTGCTCTCCAATGCCTATGTGTTCGAGGCTGACCTGCTGATCTCAAATCCGGCAATTGTAAAAAAATATCATTACACTTCAAACTTTCTGGGGATCAAAAAACAAAGGTCGGACGATTGGGTCGTTAGAGCCAAAGATGGCATCATCTATGAAGAAACCGTTGGCGCGGAGGGAGATGATGTTTATCAAATGGTTGGCATCAGCTATTGGAATGAAGCAGACGGACATAAATTGAGCCAGGACATCCAGGATGTATATCAGTCCCCCGGAGGGAAAGAACGCTACTGGGAGCAGGTCCCGCTGGTCTACCGAAAAGAGCGCTATGCGGTGGAGGTCCGGGAATGCCGGGAAAGCGATATCATCGAAATTGACACCTTTAACGAATTGAAGAATATTGACAAGACTTATGATGTGTAATTTATCTCTGTGAACAAAATCGAAGACGTTTGATTTTGATTCAAGCGCTGAACACCCGAAGGCAGCTCTTTGATGCGGCAGAATCCCGCATCAAAGAGCTGTTTTCATGTACAGCGTCGTGCGTAAATATCATATTATTTCAATAGCCAAATCGCCGGAAATTGAGTATAATGTTCACGTGTGAAAATAAATTTCCTGTGTATGAACACGCAGGGAATTGATCCCTATTTGATACAGAGGGCGTGAACAATATGGATCTGTCGAAAAAGCAGTTTGAAATTCTGGAGAAACTGGCTACAGGAAAAAATCTGTCACAACGGCAATTGAAAGAGAGCGCCGGTTTTTCATTAGGCCTTGTCAACAAGATAATGCAGGAGCTGAAGGAGAAAAATGCCGTAGAAAACGGAAGAATCACCGAAGAAGGCTTTTCCCTGCTGGAACCGTATCGGGTCAGGAGAGCTGTGTTTCTTGCGGCCGGTCTGGGCGCTCGTCTCGCGCCTATCACTTTCAATACGCCGAAGCCATTGATCCGCGTAAAAGACCGGCGTATCATTGACACACTGCTTGATGCCTGTTACGCTGCAGGGATCAAAGAAATATATGTGGTCCGCGGCTATCTCGCGGAACAGTTTGACCAGCTGCTTTATAAATATCCGTCAGTCACCTTTTTGGAAAACCCGGAGTATAACGAAGGGAATAACATCGGGTCTGCGATGGCGGCAAGAGATTATCTTTCCAACGCTTATGTCTTCGAAGCGGACATCCTTCTGTATAACCCTGCACTGATCCGGCCATATCACTATTCGTCCAACTTTCTCGGGATCAGGCAGCAGCGCTGTGATGACTGGTGCTGCCGGGTCAGGGATGGCATTATCCGCGAAGAATTGCTGGGGGCCGAAGGAGATGATGTTTACCGGATGGTCGGGATCAGCTACTGGGACAAGACTGACGGGGAAAAACTGAGCCGGGACATTGCCGATGTGTATGCCGGTCCCGGCGGCAAAGAACGATATTGGGAGCAGGTCCCGCTGGTTTATCGAAAAGAACATTACCGTGTTGCGCTCAGAGAATGTAAAAGTTCCGATCTTGATGAGATCGATACATTCAAAGAACTGAAAACGATCGACAGAACGTACAGCATCTGAAAATCTAACACCGTTCAATAAATATATTCACATTTCTTTAGAGTGAACAAATTAATCACAAAAATATTAGAAATTCATTGACCAGTGTTCAAAAATAAGATATACTATCGAAAAACATGAACACTTTAGATGGAGGTTATTCTATGTGTAATGGATTAAAAAAGATGTTTGTATTGGCTTTGATGGCAGCGCTGCTTTCAATTGCCGTGTGTGTTTCAGCTGACCAGCCGACCGCTCCTGAAAGAAGCGGGACGCTGGATGAGAGCTCCAATCGTGTCGTCATTTATTCCGGTGCGGAAGAATATCGCAATGAATATTTTATGAAGCGCCTGAAAGAGCAATTCCCCGAATACGATATCACCATTGATTATATGCCGACAGGGAACCTCGCGGCGAAACTGGCCGCCGAAGGTACCGATACCGACATGGATATCTTCTATGATTTAGATTTCAGCTATGCCGGACTGGTGGAACAGTATCTTGCAGATGTTTCGGCGTACGACCAATCTATCTATGTTGACGACTGCAAAGTGGAAAATGCCCGCTATCTCGCCGAAACCAGAAACGGTGGAGCGATCATCATCAACCCCGCGGTCCTGGAAGCAAAGGGAATCGCCGAACCGACCAGCTATGCCGACCTGCTGAAGCCCGAATTCAAAGATCTGATTTCCATGCCCAGCCCGAAATCTTCCGGAACAGGCTATATGTTCGTGAAAAACCTGGTAAATGCCTGGGGCGAGGACGAAGCCTTTGATTACTTTGATGCCCTTGCCGAAAACATCCTGCAATTCACTTCTTCCGGTTCCGGCCCGGTGAATGCCCTGGTACAGGGAGAAGTTGCTGTCGGCCTCGGAATGACAGCACAGGCTGTGACTGCTATCAATGACGGCGCTGATTTGAAAATACTGTTCTTCGAAGAAGGTTCTCCTTATTCTTTGTACGGGTACGCAATTCCTGAAGGCAAGCAAGACAGAAAGGCTGTCAGAGATGTGTTCGATTTCTTCTATACAACGCTTGTGCTGGAAGATAAAGAATTGTTCTATCCGGAACAGGTGTTTGTGGGACAGGAGAACAGCATAGAAAATTATCCGACAAATATTCCTTATGGCGATATGTCCGGTAACACCACGGAAGAAAAAGTCAGACTTCTGGAAAACTGGGAATATTAAAGACTTATGAGAAGTGAGAGGAAGTGAGTTCCTTTCTCTCACTTTCCTTGTTGGTTAAAATGGAAAAGGTCGGGATCCGGCTTAATGGGAGAGGGCATGGATAAATTAGTTATAAAAGATCTGTCAAAAAAATTTGGACAGGCCGGTGTTCTTCACAGTGTGAGTTTCAGCGTGAAGGATGGTGAGTTTCTCTCTATCCTTGGTCCGTCAGGCTGCGGGAAAACCACCATTCTGCGGATCCTCATCGGGTTGGAATCTCCAGACAGTGGAGTGATCCTGAAAGACGGGAAAGATATAACCAACCTTCCCGCTGCGCAGCGGAAGATGGGGATCGTATTTCAAAATTACGCACTGTTTGAAAACATGACGGCGCTGCGCAATGTGGAATATGCACTGTTGAAAAGCGCCGGGACAAAAGCGGACTACGATAAAAGGAAGGCGAACGCGAAAGCCAAAGAAATGCTCTCTCTGGTTGGTTTGAGCGAACACCTGGATAAAAAGCCCGGTCAGCTTTCCGGCGGGCAGCAGCAGCGTGTTGCGATCGCCCGTACCCTGGCATTGAACCCGGATGTGATCTTGTTTGATGAGCCTATGTCCGCGCTGGATGTGGATACACGGCTTGGTCTCAGAATGGAACTGAAGGAGCTGCAGAAACAATTCGGCACGACCATGATCTATATCACGCATGATCAGGAAGAAGCCTTTGCTATGTCCGACCGGATCATGGTGATGGATTCCGGAGTGATCCACCAGTTAGATACACCGCACAATCTCATCGATCACCCTGCGGACGATTATGTCAGACAATTTGTGATCCGCAATATTGATATCAAAATCAATTCTCTTATTCAATTTTCCAGACAGGGAAACAAATCCGCTGCGGGGCGCCCATGAGCGAACGAAAAACTGTTTCCCAAAAGTGGACGATGTCCGCCTCATTGAAAATCCTTTTATGTGTTTTCTGGCTTTTTGCCATCATTTTTCCGCTGCTGCGTATGCTTTCCACAATGGGCAGCGTGGATGTTTTGGCGGTCATTTCAACGCGTAAATTCTCTAAAGCTCTGCGGCAGTCGCTGTCAGTGAGCTTTACGGCGACAGTTATTTCCGTGGCATTGGCATGGGGGTTGTCATGGGCTGTCGCGAGGACCAACGTACGTCACAAGACGATCCTGAACACGCTGCTCACCGTCCCGATGCTGATCCCTTCCATCTCCCATGGCATGGGACTGATCATCATTCTGGGCGCTAACGGATGGCTGTCACGGTTGATTGGGTTGTCGGGCGGTATTTATGGCTTTTGGGGCATCGCTATCGGCTCTGTAATGTATTCTTTTCCGGTTGCCTACCTCATGCTGTACGACGTCCTTCGGTATGAAGACGGCACTCCCTATGAAGCTGCAGAAGTGATGGGCCTGACTTCGCGGGACCGTTTTTTTGCGATCACTTTTCCATACCTTCGCAAACCGCTGATTTCGGTTATCTTTGCGGTTTTCACCATGGTCATTACGGATTACGGTGTCCCGCTTATGGTTGGCGGCAAGTATATGACACTGCCTGTGATGATGTATCAGGATGTTATCGGCATGCTGGATTTTGGCAAGGGCTCCGTGATCGGGATGATCCTGTTGATCCCTGCCTTTATTGCCTGTATTCTGGATATGGCAAACCGGGACAAGGGAAATTCAGCCTTTGTCGGTAAGCCTTATGGAATCAAGGAAAATAAAAACAGGGATCACGCCGCATGGGTCATCATTGTTTTTGTGCTTCTCCTTGTTTTTCTCCCGATTGCATCTTTTGCGGTACTGGCATTTGTGAGAAAATATCCGATCGATATGAGTCTCTCACTGGCAAATGCGAATCAGGCTGTCAGCATGGGGGCACTGAGATATTTAAAAAATTCTCTAATCATCGCGGTGGTGGTTTCCTTTGCGGGAACAATCCTGGCAATTTTTAATGCATATATGACATCCAGAAACAGGTCGAAATTGAGTTCGGTTCTCCATTTGATGTCGATCACATCACTGGCTATTCCCGGTATCGTCCTGGGTTTGTCTTATGTGATGTTTTTCAAAGGGACTGCAATTTACGGAACTTTTGCGATGCTTTTCCTCGTGAATTCCATGCATTTTTTCGCCTCACCTTATTTGATGATCTATAATACTTTCGGGAAGATCAATGAGAATCTGGAAGATGTCGGGGCTGCTATGGGCGTCAGTCGCTGGAGCATAATCACCGACGTTCTTCTGCCCCAGTCGACCGGTACGATCCTGGAGATGATGAGTTATTTCTTTGTCAACAGCATGATGACGATCTCCGCAGTGTCTTTCCTTGCCAACGTGAGCAACAAGCCACTGGCTCTGATGATCACCCAGTTTGAAGGCCAAATGCAGCTTGAATGCGCAGCTTTTGTCAGCTTGATTATTCTTGCTGTAAATGTGATTATGAAATATTTTCTGTATGTGTTAAAAAAGCGATTCGTATAGTGAGCGTTTTTGATGATTTATGCTTGCATGATCACATAAACTGATCTTTTTTTTCTTTTTGTCCGTACAAATAACCGCCTTGCCGCGGTTATTATCTTTAAAGGAACCTCTAAAAACATCAGTTTTCTCTGTCCCGAGGAGATTCAGAGAATGAATTCTCTGAATCTCCTCGGGAGGTTTCCGGGGACGAAGCTTCTGCTCCGCATATAAATCGGGCGTTAGCCCGTTCCTCTCGGAGCAGGTATAACCTGCCGCCCCATACCCCTGCCCAGGAGTTTTAAGAGGTGCCCTTTAAAAACACTCGATGCTTGAATTTTTCCGAAAGAGGAAACCGGACTTGACGTTCTGCTTCGTTTTGAGGTAGAATTTAGCCAAACAAGGGAGCCGTTTGCGGGAATCAAACCAGCTCAATCAGTCCGCACCCGGCACGGCACGAGGGGTATCCGTATCATGAACACCAAAACAGAGCGTGAGTCGAATTTAGAGCTGCTGAGGATCTTTTCGATGTTGATGATCATTCTCCATCACCTGGTTTATCACTGCTTCTTCCCGCAGCTGACCGATCCGGTATATATCGAATATTTCGGGAATGATCTCTTCACGGATCCTATTTTTTCAAAGCGGCTGCTCATTCCGGAGTTTATCCTCCCCTTCGGAAAAGTTGCGGTCATCATTTTCATGATGATCTCAGGATACTTTCTGGTCGTACGGGAAGGGAAAATCAGCCTGAAAAAGACTGCGGGAAAACTCATCAGTCAGATCTTCTTTGCAGCCTGCTTTCTGACGATCGTGTCTTCCCTCTGTTATGCTCTCAGCAGCGGGGACCAAACACAAAATCTCACACCTGCATCAGTTTCATGGTTTAACGACGAATGGTGGTTCGCTGGTTTCTATTTCCTGATCGTGACGGCAGGCGCCATTTTTCTGAACAAGATCCTGAACCGTATGTCAAAAGAAACCTATCTGACATCGATCCTCGTTCTCTTTGCCGTCCTGAGTCTTGACTTCAGCGGCACACTCATCAATAATATTGCACAAGGGCTCAGGGTCTTTCTGGCAGGGCTGCTCGGGTACATGTGGGGTGGGTATTGCAGGCGTTTCGATCCGCTGAAGGATGTACGCCTTTGGACTTTGTTTTTTCTGATGGTGCTGCTGTTCGCTGCAACAGGACTCTCCTATTACAACGCCACGATGGACCATATCAACAGCTATATAGAGTCAGGCGCCGGTTATACATTCCATCAGCTTGCTTATACCAGCGCCTGGTATGAATACGGCATTGTCCCGCTGGGTTTCAGTGTGATCTTTTTTGAATTGTTCCGGCGCATCAAAATCAAAAACAGCGCGCTCATCAACTTCGCTGCCACCGCATCCTTCATGGTCTATCTGGTTCATGACAACCCGTTCGTGAGAAATTACTGGCGCTATGCTGATGACTGGATCAGCCTGATGCATAATAACGTGATCCTTTTTACCGCGAAACTCTTCGGACGGGCAATCCTTACCTATCTGGCAGGTGTCATTGTCTGGCTGCTTTATAAAGGGATCCTTTGGACCTTGAGAAAAATGAGACCATTATTTTTGAAATAATACAACCTAACGCCAAAAGTCTAACGCCAAAAGTCTAAAGTCTAATGTCTAAAGTCTAAAGTCTAAAGTCTACCGTCTAATGTCTAAGGTCTAAAGTCTAAAGTCTAAAGTCTGATCACCGCTCTGCCAGCGGCATGGTCATGTCGTCATTCCAGATGTGCATCTGGCCGGCAATGTCCCGTCCCACGTTGAACCAGTGATAGGACCAGCCGTAGGTTTCGTCATCCCAGGTGACGTCTACCATCCGCCACTGTCCGCCGAGCTCCAGCAGGTTCCACATGTGCGTTACCGAGTAGTCTTTCACCACAGACTGCTGCTGATAGCTGTCGCCGTGCTGATAGCGAACATTCAGCCCCGAGAGACTGCCGATCAGATAAAATGCATCCGCGTACCCATCGCAGTTTGCCTGTCCGTTCAGGATCGCACCGATGGCGTTGTCGTCTTCATCGGTAGCATCATCATCCACATAAACCACATTGAGGCAGAGCCAGTCATGGATGGCCTTTGCGGTCTGCAGCGGATCCGGACCCTGAGATGCCTCTGCGACCCGGGCTGCCGCTGCCCATACCTCCATCTCCCGGGAGGAAAGCCCTTCTGAGTTCCCGGTTCGTACAGCCCGCATAATTGCTGTTCCCGGATAAAGGCTGTTGATGTAGATGTTGATCACACGTGCCGCATCCGAAACCGAAATATCGTAGTTGAAGATACCCGTGTGGGCAGTCAGGTCATAGATTCGGCTCAGTTTCTTCCGCTCCGGAGATTCTGCCCGCAGGTCACCGACCAGAGCATCGAAAAGCTCCGGCGTGCAGAAAAGATGGATGCTGCTGTTTCCCGCGGCGATCTGCAGCCCCGTATAATCAAGCGCCTCCCGCAGAGAGGTGAGCTTTACTGCGTTCGCGGTGATTTCCGCATCTGTGAACACGATCCGGTCACCCGCCGAACTATAGGTGATCTTTCCGCTGCTCATCCCCGCTTCCGCCTCCAAAGAATAAAGCAGGGCGAAATCATCCCGGAAAAGCGCCGCGAAAACTGCTGTGTCCGGGAAGATCATCTCAAAATCCCGAATCCCTGCCGCGCCCATCCGCCGGATCGCGTCCGGTACGTCGCTGACCCGTCGGCATATCTCCCGGGGGATTGTCGTGAACTCCACATCTGAATATCGGATCACGCATCCCTCCGCGTCCGTTGAGCTGCGGTAATTTCCAAGCTTGCTGGAGCCAAGCATGAACGTGTTCTGTTCCGGGTCGGAAAAGATCCGTGCAAAAAGCTCCGGCTCAAAGACGATATAAAAATCATTGATCCCCAGCTCCCAAAATTCTGAAACAGCTGCCGAAAACTGCAGAAAATCCTCCACGTACCGATAGGGTACCTCGAAGTACCTGATTTGGGAGACCTTGATGATCCCGGATTCCAGGCTGTAGAGCGTATAATAAGACTCGATCCCGTTCCTCAGCATACAAAGCCGCAGCGTGTTTCCAGAGACCAGATGCTCCGCAAGGCCGTAAGAGCACAGCAGCACAAAACCATTCCGGGCGCCCGCCAGCCGGCTCAAAGCCGCGTGCACGTCATCCATGTTATTGCACTCCGCCCAGGGCAGATCCTCATAACGCAGACCGGAGATCCGGATAAAATGCTGATAATCGTTATACGAGATCGAAACCTGCCCATGGTCGATCCCCGCCTTGACCAGGAGCCGATACAGCTCATAAAAATTGTCCTCCCACAAGGCGCTGTAGAGACTGTCGGAACAGGTGAACTCCACCTGTGTGGTGTTGTATCGTTTCTGCTCCGTCAGCAGGTCCAGAAGCTGCTGTGGCTGGGAATAAACCGGTCCCTGGGCATATACCTGCCGCATCGGGAGCAGCAGAAAAACAAAAGCCATTACATAAAACGAATGCCTTCGCAGTACAGATAACGGTGATTGAAATTTGCGATTAATGCAGTTCATATACCTGAACATTATATCATAAAGCGTTCTGTTACGAGCTAAAGCTTCTCCGGCAGCATTGATGAATCGCCGCAAAATGCAAGTGAACAAATTTTGGAAAAACTATAGGGTATAATTTTATAGACATAAAGATGTTACCATTACCTGATTTAAAAAATTTTCCGGAGGTTTTTCTATGCAGTTTTTAGTTATCGCTTATGATGGAAAAGATGAAGGCGCTCTGGAACGGCGGATGAACGTCCGACCACAGCATCTCGAAAACATGACGAAAGTAAAAGAAACAGGACGTGTCCTCTGTGCAGGCGGGATAAAGGACAGCGATGGCCGTCCGATCGGATCGGCCATGATCATGGAATTTGCGGACAAAGCGGCGTTTGATGAATATCTGAAAAATGAACCGTATGTCCTCAACAAGGTCTGGAAGGATATTAAAGTAGAACCCATCAGCGTTGTAGTCATGAATGACGAGATGGTGGGAAAATAGGAGCGGGAAAATGAAAAAGGCATTATTTATCGGCGGCACCGGCCAGATCAGCATGGCGATCGTGAACCGTTTGGCGGCAGACCCGCTTTGGGAGGTCTGGCTGCTGAATAGAGGCAGCCGCGGTGATAAAGTTCCTGCGGGCGTGCATCAGATCATCGCTGATATTAACGATGAGACGGATGTGACGGAAAAGATCAAAGACCTGTATTTCGATTCCGTCTGTGAATTCATCGGCTTTACCGTGGATCATGTGGAACGGGACTACCGCCTGTTCAAAGATAAGACCCGGCAGTATATCTTTACGAGCTCCGCTTCCGCCTATCACAAGCCGGCTGCAAGCTATGTGATCACCGAGGGAACGACCCTCGCTAATCCCCATTGGCAGTATTCCCGCGACAAGATCGCCTGTGAGGAATTCCTGATGAAAAAGTATAGGGAAGAGGGATTTCCGGTCACGATCGTGCGGCCCAGCCATACTTACGATGAGCGCCATATCCCGCTGGGTGTTCACGGGAAAAACGGTTTCTGGCAGGTGATCCGACGAATGCTGGATGGCAAGCCGGTGATCATTCAGGGTGACGGTACTTCTCTCTGGACGCTGACCTTCAACAAAGATTTCGCGGTCGGATATACCGGTCTGATGGGCAATCGTCATGCCATCGGTGAAGCTTTCCAAATCACCGGTGACGAGGTCCTCACCTGGAACCAGATCTATGCCACCATCGCCGATGCGCTGGGTGTGGAACTGAAGGCTTACCATGTCTCATCCGATTTTCTGGCGGCAGTCGGTGCCCCCTATGGCTATGATTTTGAGGGTGGTCTCATTGGCGATAAAGCTGTTAGCGTCGTGTTTGATAACAGTAAATTGAAGCGTGCTGTGCCGGACATGTGTACGTCTGTCCGCTACGATCAGGGTGTACGGATCGCGCTGGATTATATCCTTTCCCACCCGGAAGAATTTCAGATCCCGGATCCGGAATTCGATTCATGGTGCGATAACGTGATCAATGTGCTGGAAAACGCCAAAACGACAATGCTTTCCTGCGCGGTGAGGGGAGACAAATGAACATCACTGTATATTTGGGGGCAAATCCCGGCAACGATCCGGCATTAAAGACCGCTGTCCGGGAACTTGGAACATGGATCGGAAGCAGTGGAAATGCACTGGTCTATGGCGGATCGAAAGAGGGGTTGATGGGTGAACTGGCGGAAAGTGTCCTGGATGCCGGCGGAGAGGTGACCGGTGTTGAACCGCAGTTTTTCATCGATCTCGGATATAAGTATGACCGCATCACCCGGCTCATCGTCACGCCGGACATGTCTGAGCGGAAAGCGAAGATGATTGAACTGGGGGAGGCCTTTATTGCTTTTCCGGGTGGCACCGGTACGTTGGAGGAAATCAGTGAGATCATCTCCAAGATCTGTCTCGGACATCTGGATGCGCCCTGCATCATCTATAATCTGGACGGTTATTATGATTCGCTGAAAGCGCTGCTCCGGCATATGATCGATTTTGACCTGTCGAGCGAAGAAAAGCAGCAGGGCATCTATTTCGTGAAAGACCTGCCGGAGATCGCTGCTGTTTTGGAAGGAAAATGAAATGTATAGACCTGCGGATGATCGCTATGAACGAATGAAATACCGCCTCTGCGGAAGGAGCGGCATCCTGCTGCCGGCAATCTCGCTTGGGTTATGGCACAATTTCGGCAATATTACGCCGTTCGGTACGCAGCAGGCCCTGCTGCGCTCTGCCTTTGACCATGGCATTACGCACTTCGACCTGGCCAATAATTATGGCCCGCCTTATGGAGAGGCTGAACGCAATTTCGGTATCCATATGGACCGTGATTGGCATACCCATCGGGATGAGCTGATCATTTCTACCAAGGCCGGCTACGATATGTGGCCCGGTCCATACGGAGATCATGGCAGCCGGAAATATCTGGTGGCATCACTGGACCAGAGCCTGAAACGTATGCATCTGGACTATGTGGATATTTTTTACCATCATCGGCCCGATCCGGAAACCCCAATCGAGGAAACCATGGGCGCTCTGGATGCGATCGTACGAAGCGGGAAAGCGCTTTATGCCGGCATCTCCAACTATTATGAACCTGAGCAGGCACGCACCGCGATTCGTACGCTGAAGGCGATGGGCACACCGATGCTCATTCACCAGCCGCGTTATTCCATGTTCGCCCGGACGATCGAAAACGGTCTGGACGATATTCTGACAGAAGAAGGTGTGGGATGCATTGCCTTTGCACCGCTGGCGAACGGTCAGCTGGCAGGGCGCTACCTGAACGGGATCCCGGCGGATTCCCGGGCGGCGCATGACCCGCGTTATCTCAAACCCGATGCCATCACGCCTGAAAATGTCCGGAAAACGCAGCAGCTCAATGAAATCGCTCAATCTCGCGAGCAAACGCTGGCCCAGCTTTCACTGCAGTGGGTGCTGCGCCGTGATGTGGTGACATCGGCGCTCATTGGTGCCTCCCGTCCGGAACAGATCGTTGAGAACTGCAAAGCGCTCGATTTTCCTGCTTTGCTTGATGAAGAATTGTCGGCTATCGACGCGATCCTTGCCTCGTAAGTGGGCTAAAAACATTTGAATTTCATCGTTATTATGGTATAAATAACATATATTGGAACAAACGTCTTGTTATTCCAATATATGTTTTTTATAATTTAGGTAAGGGTATGAAACTGGCGGAATTGGCGGCATATGCACAAGAAAAATATCAGATCAGGGAACAGCATAAATGGGCTGATTTTCCCGGATTTTCTGTATTAAGTGTGCCTGCTACCGGAAAATGGGCAGCGCTGCTGATGCGGCAGAAGGATCCGCAGACAGGCGCTGAAGTTGAACGCTGCGATATCAAATGCGGTGAGCAAAACCTTTTGGATTCCCCTTCCGCACGGCTCTCCGGACCGTTCCGAATGAAAGGGGCAAAATGGGTCGGTGTGACCTTTGATGAAACCACCGACAGGGAGATGGTTTATCGGTTATTCGACCGGGCAGTGAGTTCCGGCTCTCAACAGGGCTTTACCATCGTACTGGAACCACAGCCGCTTCAAACCCAGAACGTTTATCAGGATACACCGCTTCCCTTCGCAGAACGTCGTCCTCCGGAAACGTCAGCCGATCTGCCAGACAGGATCCGGCAGATGAAAAGCGTGTATGAATATGGCAGCGGATCCTTTCAGCAGAAATGCAGAAATTTCTTTCGTCAGGGTATGTTCATGAAGGACTATGAGGACGATCAACCCTGGTCCGGTTCCTTTTTTCATTACTTTCCCACCTATCATGACCTGAATGACGCCCAGCTGCGCGGTTATTTCACCTGGCGGACAAATGTCAGGAAGGGCAGATTTCTGCCGATTCCTTCATCTGCTGCCTATATTTATGTTTATGAATTGCTGAACGGGATCGGGATTGATTCTCCTCAAGATAGCCTGGCAAAATTGCAGGACTTCGAAAAAGGCTTTCTGGATTCCGGGATCGGTGATGAGCGAATGAGGGAAAACCTGCACCGCTGGATGTTTGAATTCGCGGTAGTCAACGATTTTCCCATTGAGACGGTTCGTCAGTTCGTGGATCCGGAAATGCTGAAAAAAGACAGTGCGCTGCTCTGCTTGAAAAAACCGGAAGCCTGCACGGATAGAGAACTGTTCGATGCGTTGTGTTACTTCAGCGGGAATTCTCTGGCGGACTCACCTGTCATCCGTAAGTTTGAAGACCGTGGCAGGCACCTTTTTTGTGAGACATGGAGAACAGCGGTGAAAGACAGCCGTGCTGAGGAGGACGATATTTTCATATCCTGCTTTGGGGAACAGTGTGTTTTGGCCTGGTATCCGCTGGCGAATGCGGTTTATTGGCAGCCGAACAAAGGAAGGTCCAGAGATTATGTCCTGAATGAGTGCCGCACCTTCCGCTGCAGGACGGGGTTATGGCAGATGCTGACGCATGAAAGTCTTTATTACAACAAAAATCTTTTCAAGTCTTTTTGTCACGAGACAGATTTGAAGCTGCGCAGATATTTGAAAACCGGGCGCTATCTGCGCGGAAAACCGGAAGAAACATGGGCAGATGTCTATGTGGATAAAGTGGTCGAAGCAGAGATAAAAGCGATTTTAGAAGATGTTAAACCGAAAATCAAAATCGATCTTTCAGGGCTTGACCGCATCCGGGAAGAAGCGATCGTGACACGTAACAGCCTGCTGACAGAAGATGACATGGCTGAATTGGAAGAAGAAAACGAAAATCATGAAATGGCTGCCGAAACGGTTGTTATGGTTTCATCCGGGCCGGGATTTGCTCTGGATGGACTTCAGATGCAGGTTCTGCGGGCTCTGCTGCTGGAAGACTCCGCGGATGGGATCTTGAAGGCCAATCACCTGATGCCTTCGGTAGCGGCGGATGCCATCAATGAGGCGCTGTTCGATGAATTTGGTGATACGGTCCTGACGTGTGAAGATGATAAACTTGCTATTGTGGAAGATTACAGGGCGGATCTGTTAAATTTGCTCCAGAACGGGCAGCCTGTATCTCCGATGTGAAAACGAAATGGAAGGAAGCCGGTTGTCTGCCGGTATCAGCTCCGGGAACACAGTAAAAAATGTGACAGGAAAAATACGATATGCAAAATAACCAGAAAGTGCCGAAACGGATTTCTCAAACGGTTTTGAATTCATTGAAAGGCGGTGTTGTCCCCCGGATCGGGCTGCCTTATATCACAGTTGGCCGGAAAAACGAGATCGAAGCTCTGCTTCATGATGTGGATATTATTTCCGAGGGCGGAGCTTCCTTTCGCTTTATTGTCGGACGGTACGGCTCCGGGAAGAGCTTCCTGCTTCAGACGATCCGCAATTACGTGATGGACCGGGGGTTTATCGTTGCGGATGCGGATCTTTCCCCGGAACGCAGACTGCAGGGAACCCGTGGGCAGGGACTTGCCACCTACCGGGAACTCATCAGCAACCTCTCCACAAAGACCAAACCGGAAGGCGGGGCGCTGACATTGGTTCTGGACCGCTGGATCAGCACGGTTCAAAGCGAGGCGGCGCAGGAGACTGGACTCATGCCCGGGGATCCTGCTCTGACGGCTGCTGTGGATCGCAAGATTTATGCGGTGACATCATCTGTCAGCGAGATGGTTCACGGGTTCGAGTTTGCCCGGCTGCTTTCCACTTATTATCATGCTTATCTGGATGGGGATGAGGAAAAAAAATCGGCTGTGGTGCGCTGGTTCCGTGGCGAATATACAACGAAGAAGGAATCCAAAGATGAGCTCGGCGTCAATCTGATCATCACGGATGATGACTGGTATGACTATCTGAAGCTTTTCGCGAACTTTTTCCGGCTGGCAGGATATGCGGGGATGATGATCATGGTGGATGAATTGGTGAATATTTATAAAATTCCAAACACGACCACTCGCCAGTATAACTATGAAAAAATGCTGACCATGTATAACGATACCCTGCAGGGAAAAGCCAGATATTTCGGCATCATCATGGGCGCGACACCGCAGGCGCTGGAAGATAAGCGCCGGGGAATCTACAGTTATGAGGCGCTGCGTTCCCGCCTGGCGGAAGGACGGTTTTCCCGCCCCGGCGCGCGGGATCTGCTGGCGCCCGTGATCAGGCTGGAGCCGCTGACTGCTGAAGAAATGCTGGTACTCTGTGAGAAGCTGGCGGATATGCATGCCGGGCTCTATGGATATGAACGCAGTCTTACCACAGAAGATCTGGCCGGTTTCATCAAAATCGAATTTGGCCGCATCGGTGCGGACCAGAACATCACGCCCCGGGAAGTGATCCGGGATTTCATCGAGCTGCTGGACCTGCTTTATCAGAATCCGCAGATGAAGATCATGGACCTTCTGGCGTCGGATGAGTTCAGCTTTGCCAAATCCGATGCGGTCTCTGACGAGGCAGACAGCAATTATGCCGAGTTTACCATATGAACGTTTTTGACCGTTACGCGCCTTTCATTCAGGACTATATCTACCGCTCCGGCTGGCAGAACCTGCGGGCAGTTCAGAATGCCGCAGGAAATGCGATCTTCGGAACGGATGACAATGTTTTACTGACGGCTTCAACCGCTTCGGGAAAGACGGAAGCGGCCTTTTTTCCGATCCTGACCCTTTTGGATGAAGATCCGCCGCGAACGGTAGGCGTGCTTTATGTGGCGCCCCTAAAGGCTTTGATCAATGATCAGTTTGGACGGCTGAATGAGCTTTGTGAGGAGCAGGGGATTGAAGTCTACCGCTGGCATGGGGATGTTGCACAGACCAGAAAGCGCAGGCTGCTGCGCAAGCCTTCCGGTATTTTGCAGATCACGCCGGAATCGCTGGAGTCGCTGATGATCAACAAACACATGGAGATACCATCACTGTTCGGTGACCTGCGCTTCATTGTGATCGACGAGATCCATTCCCTGCTGCGGGGAGACCGGGGCATGCAGACCTTCAGCCTGATCGAGCGGTTATGCAAGTTGGCAGGATGTCATCCCCGACGTATCGGTCTTTCAGCGACCATCGGAAATCCGGAAGATGCTGGAAAATTCCTTTCCGCCGGCAGCGGCAGGGGGACGGTCATCCCGAAGTTTGACGGGGGCAGGGAAGTCTGGCGGCTTTCCATGGAGCATTTCTTCAACACGGACCCGCAGGCGGATGAAGGGAAGGAGATCACGATCGAGACTCCTCCTGCCGAAGCGCCTACAGATACCGCGCCGAAAGCTGCCGACCCGGGAATCGGGTATATCTTTGAGCATACCCAGGGGAAAAAGTGCCTTGTCTTTACCAATTCCCGTGAAGAGTGTGAATCGGTGTGCCAAAGCCTGCGCCAGTATTGTGAAGTAAACCATGAGCCGGATCGTTTTCTGATCCACCATGGGAATCTTTCTGCCTCCTATCGGGAAAGCGCCGAAGAGGAGATGAAGGATGATGACTCGCTGATGAGCGTCTGTGCTACGGCAACACTGGAATTGGGCATTGATATCGGCAGGCTCGAGCGGGCTTTCCAGATCGATGCGCCGTTCACGGTCTCCGGCTTCCTTCAGCGCATGGGACGAACCGGCAGAAGAGGAGATCCTTCGGAAATGTGGTTTGTGATGCGGGAAGAGCATCCGGAAGCCCGGGCGATGCTGCCGGATATGATCCCCTGGCGGCTCATCCAGGGCATCGCGTTAGTCCAGTTGTATATCGAAGAGCGGTTTGTTGAACCGCCTCGGATGGACCGGCTGCCTTTCAGCCTGCTTTACCATCAGACCATGAGTACACTGGCTTCCTGCGGTGAGATGACGCCCGGTGAACTGGCTTCCCGGGTGCTGCCGCTGAGCTGTTTCCATCGCATCATGAAGGAAGACTATCAGTTACTTCTGCGTCATTTGCTGGAAATCGACCACATTAACCGCACGGAAAACGGCGGACTAATCCTGGGCCTTGCCGGAGAACGGGTGGTGAACAGCTATAAGTTCTACGCGGTGTTTCAGGAAAACATCGAGTATTCCGTTCATGCGGGGTCCGAGCAGCTGGGCACCATTGTCAAACCGCCGCCGGTCGGGGACAAGATCGCCATTGCCGGACGGGTTTGGGTCGTTGAAGAAGTGGACCATAAACGCCGGAATGTCTATTGCACGCTGGTGAAAGGGAATATCCCCGCTTATTTCGGTGATGTGGCCGGTGACATCCATACGCGGATTCTTGAGCGGATGTATGGGGTACTTTCTGAGGAAAAGAATTATCCTTACCTCATGCCTCACGCTGTCTGCCGGCTGCAGGACGCGCGGGACACTTTTTTGAAATCCGAAATGCGAAACCGTCCGTTGGTCCACCTGGGCGGGAAGATGTGGGCGCTGTTCCCGTGGCTCGGCAGTTATGCATTTCTGGCTCTGGAACGGTTCCTGAAGATCCGCTGTGGAGAAAGTCTTGGACTGAAAGGATTGAATTCCACCCGCCCCTACTATATGCAGTTCACGATGCAGGTAAGTGAGGATGAGTTTTACCGAATCGTTTGTGAAGAGGCGGTGAAAGAATTCGACCCGCTGGAACTGGTTTATCCGAAAGAGGTGCCGGTCTTTGAAAAATATGATGAGTTCGTTCCGGATGAACTGGTGCGAAAAGGATTCGCACTCGGAGTATTGGACATAGACGGAATGAAAAACCGCGTCCTGAGCTGGGCGGAGTACGTCGGGGGACTGTACCCGAATGGGGACTGTCCCCCGGAGAGGACGGAATAAATCCAGAAAATCCTCGTCTGCCGTTTTATGGCTCTATCTTCTCGTTATACCCTGTTCAAATTTTGATGATGATGGGTTTTCCTTCCATTGTCAGCGTACTGTCCGTCACACACAGATCCGTCCCGTCGATCAGGTTCTTGTATGTACCGTCCGGGATGTCAAGCTTTACTTCTGCTTTTTGAGATTTCAGATTGAAGATCCCGATTTTCTTTGACTCACCGTTGAGTCGGGTCATCACTGCCGTGTGACTCTCGTCTTGTGAATAGGCGAAAAAGGCATCGTCCGGTGAAAGCGTCTCTTTCTTGATTTGAGCAAGTTTTTGCAGCAGCGGCGTCAGGTCATGTCCGGTTTCACGGTTAATATCTTCTTTTTCGAAAAGGCTCGGCCGCCGTTGGTTTTCCCATTCCTGCCCGGCATAAAGCAGCGTGGTCCCCTTGAGAAAATAAAGCATAGCGGTGAAGTTGATCAGATCATTTTCATCCGAAATAAAAGATGCGATTCTGGGCTGGTCATGGTTTTCAAGAAAACGCATTTTATTGTAATTGGCGGGATAAACAGCTTCCTGGAACTCCAGCAGGTCTGTCCATTGAGAAAGCGGCGCTTCTCCTTTCAGGTATTTGTCAAAAACGGTGCGGATATCATATTCATATTCGAGGTCGAAGGCTTCGAACAGCTCCGTATCCCGAACACAGTTCAGTCCGGTGCTGCGCAGGTAAGCTCCGAATTCCCGGTGAACACTTTCGGCAAGCCAGATGAATCCCGGATGGACCCTTTTCACTGCTTCCCGTGCCCGTTTCCAGAATTTCAGCGGAACCAGTGAGGCAACATCGCAGCGGAAACCGTCAACGATCTTTGCCCACATGGTCAGGCTTTCGATCTGATAATCCCAAAGTTCCGGGACAGAATAATCGAGATCGATCACGTCGCTCCATTCACCGACATGGTTACCGGGAGTGCCGTCCGGACGTTTGTAAAAGAATTCCGGATGTGTCTCCCACAGCACAGAATCCGGCGAGGTGTGATTATATACGACATCGATCATCACCTTCATCCCGCGGGCATGGATCTCATCACAGAGATGACGAAAACCTTCCATGGTCCCGTAAGCCGGGTTGACAGCACGGTAGTCCCTGTTGGCATAAGGACAGCCGAGGCTGCCTTTTTTTCCTTTGACACCGATCGGATGGATCGGCATGAACCAGATGATGTCGGTTCCGAGTGCCTTGATGCGGTCAAGGTCCGGAATGATGCTGTCAAATGTACCTTCCGGGGTATGTACCCGGACGTAAATGGAATAGATGACCTCGTTTTGCAGTTTCGGATCGGTGTTTTGTGCCATTGGCGCTCCTGTATTTATGAATAAAGACTGATCTGTATGCTGACTTCATGATATACAGATCAGTCCATGTTGTCCAAAAGTTATTGACCACTGACCACCGGTCACTGATCACTGGAACTTACATCAGTTTGCGGAACATTGTCTCGAAATCTTCCAGCGTTGCAGGACGCGGGTTGCCCGGTGCACAGGCATCGGCAGCGGCAGATTCGCAGAGGAAGGGCAGATCCTCTTCCTTCAGCTTTTCCAGTTTGGTCGGGATGCCCACATCCACGGAAAGCTTCTGTACAGCGTCTATGGCAGCCTGGCGGTATTCATCCTGGCTCATTCCGGTGGTGTCGATATCAAAGGCTTCCGCAATCGCCTTGAATTTTTCACCGGTGTATTCTTTGTTGAATTCCATGACGATCGGCAGCATCATCGCGCAGGCCACACCGTGCGGCGTGTCATAGACGGCGCCGAGGGTGTGGGCCATAGAGTGGGCAATACCGAGACCGACATTGGAATAAGCCATCGCGGTAACATACTGGGCAAGGGCCATGCCTTCGCGCCCGTCCGGGTCATTGGCAACAGCTTTGCGCAGGTTTTTCGCGATGAGTTTGATCGCTTCGAGGTCAAGGCAGTCAGCCAGTGTCCAGGCGGCTTTGGTGGTGTAGCCTTCAATGGCGTGGGTAAGGGCATCCATACCGGTGGAGGCGGTCAGGCCTTTCGGCATGGAGGACATCATGTCCGGGTCAACAACGGCAACGTCCGGAATGTCGTTAGGATCGACACAGACGAATTTGCGTTTCTTTTCAACGTCGGTGATGACATAGTTAATGGTGGATTCGGCTCCGGTACCGCCGGTGGTCGGTACTGCAATCGTGAAGACGGTTCGGTTTTTTGTAGGAGCAACACCTTCGAGGGAGCGGACGTCATAGTATTCCGGGTTATTGACGATGATGCCGATGCCTTTGCCGGTATCCATGGAAGAACCACCGCCGATGGTGATCATGAAATCAGCGCCGGATGCTTTGTAGGCATCCACGCCATGCTGGACATTTTCGATGGTCGGATTCGGTTTGATATCGGAATAAACTTCAAATTCAATGCCGTTCTTCTCCAGAAGATCAGTGACCTTTTGGGTGACGCCAAATTTCACCAGATCCGGGTCGGATGCGACAAAAGCCTTCTTGAATCCCTTTCCTTTTACGATTCCGGGGATTTCATTGATAGCGCCATGACCGTGGAAGGACATGCCATTCAGTACGAAACGATTTACTGCCATTGATGTTTTCTCCTTTTGATTGATCAGCCTGAGGCTGTTAGGTAACTATAATTATTTTAGCACAGGTTTTCATTATTATTTCCCTGGTTTTTTAACAGATCCGAGGGAAGATTGCCCAGTTCCGGCGGCAGGAGCGCGGTGAGTTCGTCTTTCAATCCACGCAGATGAAACAGACAATCCCGAACCCGGGAAGAAGAGAAGTCTTTATAACTGTCAGGTACATGGACTACCCGGATGTTCAGAGAAGAAAGGAATGGGCTCTTACGGATCAGTGTATCGCAGTCAAGATCTGCTCGGTCCATACAAACAATGCCAAATTCAGATGCTATCTCAGGAATGTACTGCCATAGATGATCCAATTCCGGAAGTTTGTCAGCACCCAGCAGCAATGTCGGGTCTTCTCCGGCTTCCCGCAGCATGCACAGCGTTTTATATGTTTTTGGCTGCACACTCTGCTGCATTTCGATGTCGGTATAGCGCATCCAGGAACGGTAAGAAGCGATTTGTGCCAGCATCCTGATGCGGTCCGCATCTGAAAAAGCAAATCCTTTCTTTTGTTCTTCCGTGATATAGATGGCTTTTGAAGGAACAAAAATCACGTCTTCAGCTCCAACATCCCGCATGGCATATTCAGCCAGATCAATATGTGCACGGGTCGGTGGATTAAATGCACCGAAAAATGCAAGTGACCGTCCCATTAAGCCTCCGGAAAAGGTTCAATGACCGGTGGCTTGTTCCGTTTGTGGGCAGAACCGCTTTCTTTCGCACGGATCTTTGCGTCAGTTTCCGCGTCACCGCAGGTGCCGAATCGAATATATTCGTGGATGGATTGGTAGGTCAGCCCGAGTTTCTCTTCATCGCTCAAGCCGGAAAGGCCATCAGTCGGAGTCTTTTTGACCAGATGCCGCGGCAGTTCGGGCATGGTCAGCCCGACTTCAACGACCTCAACGCTGGTCAGTCCCAGCAGCAGAGCAAAGTCACAGGATGTGTCGCCGTCTTTGGTGCAGTAGCCGACGGTGGATTCGGACAGGTTGCCGGTTCCTACCAGGCGTGCACCCAGGTATTGGGCGATATAGCGCAGTGTTGTCATCCGCAGGCGCGGTCCGACGTTGACATTGCTTTCTTTATCGAAAGTGACCGGGAACTCTCCTTCGATGGGGGCATCAAAGCGCAGTTCTTCCAGAAGCGCTTCATGCATTTTCCCGATGTTGACAGTTTTTTTGTTGATTCCGAGACATTTGCAGACTTCAATGCTGTCTGAGATGTCTTTCTGTTCTCCATCCGGCATCATCACACCGTAAACATTTTCCGCGCCCAGCGCCCGCGCACAAATCGCTGCACAAACGGTGGAGTCCTTCCCGCCGGAGATGCCGATAACGACTTTCGTAAAGCCCTGTTTTTTTGCCAGCTCCGCGACACCCTTCACAAGGTTATCCCTTGCCAATTCCGCATCAAAAAAGTAATCATTCCTCATTCCTAATTCCTCATTTCTAACTGTTATGAGTGGCTCTGAAAACATCAATTTTTCTATGTCCTGCGGAGATTCAGAGAATTTATTCTCTGAATCTCCGCAGGAGGTTTCCGGGGGCTGCCGCCCCCATACCCCCGCTCGTTATTTTTAGATGTGTCCTTATGAGTGGCTCAGCATATGGATCTTCATCTCATAATAATCCGGGCTCATGTCCAGATAGTGCAAATGCGGGTTCTCAAAGCGCTGTTCTTCTGCCCAGATCTCATGATGCAGCTGATGCTTCACCCGTTCTGCAATGTCACTCACCGCTTCCGTTTCATAGGTGCGCTTGCCCTTTTCCACTACAAGTTTCTGCATCGGTTTGGCGGTGCAGTTTTCATATTTATATTTTTTCCAGGGCCGTTCCGGTGAAACGAAGTCATAGGGCTTTGACAGATCCAGCGGTTCTCCCTTTTTCGTCAGAAGATCCGCAATCGCTCTGCCCTGGTCATCATAAATACGGTAAACCTCTTTCAGACCCGGGTTGGTGGTCTTTTCGACATTATCGGAAATTTTGATGCGCGGCTCCCATACCCCTTTTTTGTTTACTGCGCATAGCTTATAAACACCACCAAACACCGGTTCGGATTTGGCTGTGATCATCCGTTCACCGACACCAAAGACGTCCACCGGGCCGCCCTGTTTGAGAATGGATGTGATGCTGTATTCATCAAGGCTGTTGGAGATAACGATTTTGGCGTCCTTGAATCCGGCGTGATCGAGCGCTTTTCTTGCTTTCTTTGCGAGGTAGGCCAGGTCGCCGCTGTCGAGGCGGATCCCATAGTTTCTGGATTCGATCCCTTTTTGTTTCATCTCATGGAAGACCTTGATGGCATTCGGGACACCGGACCCCATCACATCGTAGGTGTCAACCAGCAGAATGCAGTTATCGGGATATACTTCCGCAAACTTACGGAAGGCTGTCAATTCATCGCCGTAAAACATCACCCAGCTGTGAGCCATGGTTCCGCTTACGGGAATGCCGAATTTCTGACCTGCCAGTACCGTGGCTGTTCCGTGTACACCGCCGATGGCACAGGCACGGGCACCGAACACAGCAGCATCATTGTTGTGCGCTCTGCGGGCGCCGAAGTCGGAAACGATCCTTCCTTCTGCAGCATGGACCACGCGCTGAGCTTTGGTGGCGATCAGGCTTTGGTGGTTGAATTGTGCCAGAATTTCCGTTTCGATGATTTGTGCTTCCACAATATCTGCCACGACTGTGATCACCGGTTCATTCGGATAAATCACAGAGCCTTCCTCAAAAGCATAAACATCCCCGTGGAAGCGGAAGGTTTCCAGATATTTGAGAAATTCTTCGCTGTACAGGTTCAGGCTGCGGAGGTAATCCACATCTTCTTTGTCAAAATGCAGGTTGGTGATGTAGTCAACGATCTGTTCCAGTCCGGCAAAGATGGCGAAGCCGCCTCCGTCCGGGATCTTGCGGAAAAAGACATCGAAGGCAACTTTTGTTTCCTGCAATTCAACATTTTTGAAATAACCATTAGCCATGGTGAGTTCGTAAAGGTCCATCACCATCGCCGGGTTGTTTGCCAAAGGGTACATTCCTTTCATTTCTTATCCTTCCATACTGCTTTGCAGTAACTAATATCTTGATGAAATTTTATATGATCTAAATGCAGTAATGCGGTTCTGCATCCTATATCCTACGCTCTACATCCTGAATCCTGTATCCTTAATATTCTTCATTCTCTTCTTCCATTAGTCTCAAACGTCTGATATTCCATCAAATACCGTGTCGGGATGCTCCCGCCCATCACAACGTCGCTGCGGCCATTTTCGATGAAGTCCACGATCCCCTGGTCATGGAACAGTGCGATCAGGGCGCCTTCGGAATAGGGGAGCCTAACACGGATCGGAACCATCTTTTCAAATAAAGTCTCGACGATCTTATCCTTCAGCTCATCGAGCCCTTCCCCTGTTTTTGCCGAGATCAGGCAGGCATCCGGGTCCGTATCGGCAAGCAGTGATCTTGTCTCGTCGATGTCGCCTTCGATCAGATCGGCTTTATTGAAGACGTTGATGGTCGGTATGTTATCGGCATGGATTTCTTTCAGTGTCTGTTTAACTGATTCGAATTGGGCGCCGGCATTATAATGAGAAACATCAATGACATGCAGAAGCAGGTCTGCTTCGTTGATCTCCTCCAGGGTGGATTTGAACGCCGCGACCAGGTCTGTCGGCAATTTCTGGATAAAGCCGACGGTATCGGTGAACAGGCAGACACGCTCGCCCGGCATCACGACCCTTCTTGTGGTCGGGTCCAGTGTGGCGAATAGCTGATCCGCCGCGTAAACATCGGATTTGGAAAGTTTGTTCAGCAGGGTCGATTTTCCGGCATTTGTATAGCCGACCAAAGCAATGACCGGGATGCGGGAGCGTTTTCGCTGGACGCGATAGCGTTTACGATGTTCGGAAAGCTCTTCAATTTCCCGTTTGAGAATCGTGATACGTTTTCTGATCTCCCGTTTGTCCACTTCCAGTTGGGTCTCGCCGGGACCGCGCAGGCCGACACCGCCCACACTGCCGGAGCGTCCGGAAGCGCCGCCGGTTTGCCTGCCCAGGTGCCCCCAGGCATGGGAAAGCCGCGGCAGCCGGTATTCATTCTGTGCCAGTTCTACCTGCAGTCGTCCGGCTTTTGTGGAGGCATGCTGAGCGAAGATGTCCAAAATCAGCGCGGTGCGGTCCAGAACGCGGACCTTTTCACCAAAGCGTTTGGAAAGCTCCCGCAGATGTCGGGGCGTCAGTTCATCATCGAAGATGATCACATCCGAGAGCGTTTCTTCCGCAAGGGCTTTGATCTCCTCAACTTTCCCGGTGCCGACGTAGGTGGCTGCATGCGGCCGGTCCAGCTTCTGGCTGGTTTCCCCGACTACTTCCAGTCCCGCTGTATCGGCAAGCAGCGCCAGTTCTTCCAGACTGTCCGCCGTATCCATCAGTTGATCGGAGTCTTTGATCTCCGCACCCACCAAAAACGCCCGCTCCTTCGGAGCCGCTGTCGATATCATTTCATTTGCACTCATGTGACTAATTATATATGCATTTGGCCGAATGGGATATAATCCAGGTATGGGAACGATTATTGACCTGACGACCCCGCTGAATAAACGAGCTACTGACGAGGAAATATTTTCCCGTTTGCATTATGATGTGGAGGTCATCAAGCTTCAGGGATACGATAATTTTTACAGCCTGATGGACCGTCTTCATCAGCGGGATGTCTCCGGACAGGGCTCACAGCGGATGCTGCTGGTGTGGCCGCCCAGGGGACGTATCCTTGAAACACCTGTGGAATTCGGCAGGCTGCGGGCATGGGCTGTGCGGAACAATTATGAGATCGCGCTGGTGATCCCGGGCGATGAAGTTTCACTGAACATGGCAAAAGAACAGGGCCTGCCGGCTTTCAAAAGCATTCGTGAAGCTAACGAAGCGAAGCGGAAGCCATTGGCTGAACTGCCGGAAGTCAGGGAGGAAGCGGAACGGGTGAGAAACCTGGCGCTGCTGCGGAAGGATATCGAACAGGCGCAGCATCCGAAAACGCCGCTCGGGATCCGGCTTCTTTTTTTTCTTCTTGCGCTTAGCGCTGTCGCGCTTGCCTTTTATGCTGTAATTCCGCATGCCCGGATCGACATTACCCCCTATCTGACACGAAAAAGCATCAACATGACGATCTGGACCGACGACCGGCTGGATACTCCGACACTGGCCGGCGGGATCCCAACGGTGGAAAAAAAGCTGGAACTGGCGCTGACAGCGGTTGTTCCCGCGAGCGGGCAGGTGAAGATCGAATCGGGAATTGCTGTAGGAGAAATCACTGTCCGCAACACCTGTGACCGGATCTATGCTTCCTCTGCAGGTGTTCGGGTGGGTACCTTGGAGGATTTTGACCAGGGTATCAATTTTATTACGCTGGATGATGCGATCCTAAACCCCGGGGAAGAACGAACATTGCGTATAGAAGCAGTCAGCGGAGGTACAGCCTGGAATTTACCAGCCGGTTCCATCCGCTATGCGGAGTATCCTAAATCCCTGTGCTGGGAGGTGAGTCAGCATGGACCGACTGTCAACGGTTCGGAAGGTGTTTATGCCGCACCTAATGATGCGGACCGTCAGGCAGCCCGGGAAAACATTAATGCTCAGGTCAAAGGAGCTGCATTGACTGCCCTGGCGAATGACCCGGAAGGCGCTGACCTGATCCCGTTGGGAGAGCCGTTGGTGAGCGCGGTCAAGCAGGAACAGATCCAGCCGGATACGGGCTTTGCTTCGGAAACACTGACGCTTCGGCAGACCGTGGATGTGAGCATCCGAACAGTTCGCCGTTCGGATATGGAATCGATCATACGAGGACAATCTGAGCGGATGAACCTGCAATCCGCAGGCATGACCGGATACGAGATTCTTTCCGGCCCCCGGGAAGAAAACGGACTTTCCACCTGGTCGATCAGGGCGGATTACCTTGTGTATGAGCCGCAAACCAACGAAGAGGCGCTGCAGATCATGCTCCGCGGCAAAACCCTTGCGCAGGCTCGTGCCGTACTTGACACCCTGGAACATGTGAAAACTTACAGCATTACGATGCTGCCGGAAAAAATGAAGCTGCTGCCGCTTGCTGCACAGAATATTCGTGTAATGATCCATCCAGCAGTGGAGGCTGAACCATGATGAAGGTCATTCTTGCCGTTGATCCGGGCGAAAAGAATATCGGGATCGCAAAATCCGACCCGCTGGGGATCGGCGCTACGGCTCTGTGCGTGATTCGTCATGTCCAGATGGAAAAAGATGCACAGACTATTGCGGAAAAAGCCCGGGAATGCGGAGCGGAGCGGATCCTGATCGGTCAGCCGTTGAACGCGGACGGTTCGGAAGGCCCGAAGGCACGGCATTCCGCGAAACTGGCTGAGGCCGTCAGCCGTTATTTTGACGGAGAGGTCTTTCTTTATGATGAATATGGCAGTACCCAAGAAACCCGGGAACGCTTCAAGGAAATGGGGGTCCGGCGCTCGAAACGTCTCGGTCATCTGGACGCGAATGCTGCGCAGACGATCCTGCAGCGCTATCTTGATGAGCAGTATTATAGTAATCAGTGGTCAGTAATCAGTGGCCGGGAGTAGACCGAAACAATGAACGGAGATCAGGAATCTAAAAGCGGCGAACATGAATCTGGAGTGAATAAACGGCGTTTTTGGGTGGTCATTTCGATTCTCTTTATTGTCTTTTTCCTGTTGATCGGCGGTTTATTGTCTGTTCGCACGAGGATCAACCGAACGGAACAGGCGCTGGGACCGGCTTCCGAAAACCTGACTTCTTTGCAGCGGATCCGTCTGACGTTACAGTGCAGTGAAGTGTTGGGTAAGTATTTTGAACCTGTCAATCCGGGAAGCGGTCAATATCTGCTGGAAGTCGAACCGGGGGAAGGTGTGGCGTCTGTTATCGGGAAAATCGCTGACGGGCTATCATGCGATGCGGAACTGCTGCGTATCTATTGGGTCTATACCGGCGCGGACCGGTTGATCAACCCGGGCCGTTATGCGCTCGCCGGCTCCCTGACGATTCCTGAAATCACGGATCTGGTCACAGCAGCCGGAAATTCGCTGGTGCGCTTTGCCTTTTTCTCCGGCATGCGGCTGGAAGAGATCGCGGAGCTGATCGACAGTTATGAATTTTCTTTCAGCGGGCAGGAATTTCTTGACGCTGCACAGAATTACCCTTCTGAATTGCATCCTGCCGGCGAAACATCTCTGGAAGGGTATTTCGTCCCCGGAACCTATGAAATGAGCCGGAACATTTCTCTGGAAAAATTCCTGATCAACTTCGTCAACGTTTTTGACCGCCGGGTCCGCGAACATTATGAGGCTGCGTTCAATGAAAACGGGCTGAGCCTGCATCAGGCAGTCATCATGAGTTCGATGATCGCGCGGGAAGCGATGTCCTCCTCTGAGTATGGAACCATTGCTTCGGTTTTTTACAACCGCATCCGGGCGGGAATGAAATTTGAAAGTGACCCGACTGCACAGTACGCGATCGGCTGGGATGAGGAGAGTCAGTCCTGGTGGAAAATGCCGCTGACAGCGGCTGACGTGATGGTTTATTCGGCGTATAATACCTATGTGATCGACGGGTTTCCGCCGGGACCGATCTGCAATCCCGATACGGCAATTTATGATGCGGTGTCAAACCCGCCTCAGACGGACTATTTCTATTTTCGTGCCAAGTGTGACAATACGCCTTATCACAATTTTTCAAGGACTTATGAAGAACACGTGGCGTTTGGATGCAAGTAAAATAAGGAATAAGAAATAAGAAATAAGAAAAATTACAGGTAAATTAAATGAAAAATCCATTGATACATATTGAACCCGACAGACCGATGCGGAGGAACGAGAAAGTCGGACAGGTGATTTTTACTGTCCTTTTTGTGCTCCTGATTGCGGCAAGTATCTATCTTTTTGTCCGCTGCACGCCCTATGGTGTGGGACTGGTCAGCGATTCAGTAAATTATATCAATGGCGCCCGGTCCATTGCTGAAGGAAACGGATATTACCGGAAAGGCGGGGCGGGAGAACTGAAGGCAATCACGAATTTTCCGCCGCTTTATTCCATCTGCCTTTCCGTTCCGCTGTATTTTGGCATGAGTTGGCAGCTGGCAGTCTGGTGGGTCAGCCTGATTTTCTTTGCCCTCAACACGGTTTTGATCGTACGGCTGGTCTGGCTGGCAAGCGGTTCCCGCTGGGCGGGGCTGCTGGGTGGGGCGCTGCTGCTTTCCATGAGGCCTTATCTCTACTATCAGTTTTATGCCATGTCGGAACCGGTCTATTATTTCTGTACCTTTCTGGCGTTTATCTGTATGCTGCGGGGTTATCGGAGCGGGAAGTTCCTGTGGTGGCTGGGATGCGGCCTTGCCTGTGGAGGCGCCTTTCTGGCACGTTATATCGGCATTGTCTCGCTGTGTGCCATATTCGGCGCAATCGTTGTGTTTTGCCGCGGAAAACGGGGCAGAGCTCTTGGCGGGCTCTTTTGCGGGGCGCTGCCGCTCATCGCTGCCTGGCTGGTCCGGAATGCATTGGCCACGGGGAATGCATCCAACCGGCAGATCCTTTCCCATTGGGTGACCATGAATGACATTCGTCATGGGGTCGTGATCCTGTGGCGCTGGGCATTTCCTGCCCGCTACGGAAATCTGGAAACACCGACCGCCTGGATGGTCTGGGGCACTGCCGGGGTTTTTGCTTTGATGATCATTTTCTGCATCGTACTTATGATCATCGCCGGACGGAGACAAAAAGCCTTTTCTCCTGCTGTTGTCAGTGTCTGGACCTGGCTGCTGTTCATCGTTGGCTACAACCTGTTCGTGATCCTGACAATCTCCCTGTTTGACGCTTCGGTCAACATTGAAGAGCGCATCCTGTTTCCGGCATTTATGATCTTTTTCCTGATCCCGCCGGTGCTGTTTGGCTGGATGCTCACACGCCGGGACTACCTCGCGGCGATCCTGCCTTTTGCGGTGACGGTGGCTTTCACGGTGATCTTCATTTTGGATACGATTCCACATCTGGATGATATGGCGGAACGTGGCTATGGCTGGGGTTGGGAAGGCTGGAACACCTCACCGGCAATGCAGATCATCCATGAACTGCCGGAGGATAAGATTCTTTATTCTAACCAGATTGAGGCGGTCAACCTTTGGACTGGACGGGGCGCTTATGCGCTGCTGGACCCGGTGGATCCCTCCTCTGAGCAAGTCCGGGAAGGGTATCAGGATACGATGAATGAAATTCGACGCCAGGTCAATTCCGGTGAGGCGGTTCTGGTTTTCTTTGGCATACAATCCTGGGTGGCTGAAGGAGACAACTGGATCACCCAGCTTTGTGAAGGGCTTCCCTTCATCTATCGCGATACGAGCGAATGGGTCCTTGGAATCAGCGAATAAAAATCGCGGGGTAACCCGCGATTTTTATTCGCTGATCGTTTCCCACTGGTAAACCGGTCGGTCGTGGCGAACAGCCTGTTTGGCCAGTTTCGCGAAATACTCACCCGTGTGTTTGCCTGAGGTCCCGTCGGTGAAAGTGCATTCGTCGATGATGAATTTCACCCGTTCCGCGTGATCGGTCTCCGGGTGGGTCAGGTAAAGATCAAGTGTCTCGCGCAGCTCTTCTTCATTGTAAACCACCCGTCCGGCTTTGGCGCTGCGATAGCGTTCATGGGTTGGCCATTCGCCGATTTCCGAAAGGGAAAGGCAGAATTTTTCCGGCTTATTCCAGCCGCCGGGGGCATCGATGCAGACCGCAACGATCGGTCGGTCATGAATGGCTGTTTCCACCACCATGGTGGAGTAGACGGTGCAGAATACATCCGACCAGGCCATCATGGAGTCCTTTTCCGGCATGTCTTCTCCGGAATAAAAACCGAGATCGCCGCCAAGCGCTACCGGTTCGATGAGGTGGATATAGGGTTTGCCTTTGATCAGCTCCCGGATCTTTTTCGCTTCTTCCTCGAACAGGGAGCCTTTGATGAAGTGATTGGGATGGAGCCTGATCAGCAGTTGGGAAGGCTCGGCAAGCCTGTCTTCTGAGACCAGTTTCACCAGCGCTTCGATGTCCTGATAGTTGGGCGAGAAGGTGATGAAGGAACAAGCAAAGGAGATCAGTTTCCGGCTTAGATCCAGATCATGAAGCTTGAAATACTCTTCACGGCTCATGCGCCAGGTCTTACGGAAGTAACCGTCATAGGTGGGAATGCCGCCGATGTTGACCCGCTCCGGGTTCCAGTCCGCTCCATCTACCAGTTCACGTTTTTGTTCGGCGGACCAGCAGTTCGCCCATTGCATCGGGGCGCCCGGCAGCCGGTAGGAGCTGGGGTTGTCCCAGCCGATCACGGCCAGGCAGGTCTCGATGCCCGCAGCAGCGGCTTCCCGGAGCAGGTAGCGGTCCAGCCGCCAGCCGGCCGTGCTCGCGATCACCAGATCCGGCTGATATTTTTCGAACAGGTCTCCGTAGATTTGGGTGGTGTATTTCATTTGGCTTTTGACCAGAGCCTTGCGGGCATCTGCGGATTTGCGCAGCTGTTTCACCTTCGTGCGGATCATTGGAATGCGAACGAGTTTTTCTGTCATCGTGGATTCATGGGCACGCTGACGCAGGTGGCAGTCAATGGCGGTGGTGTTTACCTTGTCGGAACCGCCCATCCAGCGCAGGAAATGTGTCCAGTACTGATCTGTGTGGTCGACTTCATTGAAGTACTTTTTGCATTGATCAAGCCGCAGCCCTTCGACGTAAAGGTTTTCCTGACCGAATTTTTCCTGAACTTTATCGGTGACGCCGTCATCGGTCAGGATCACGACTTTGATGCCTTCATCAAGCATGGTTTGTACGACATCTGTCTGTAAAAAGTAAACGATCGCCAGACCATGGTCTGCGCTGATCATCACACATCGTTGTTTTTTATCTTTTTCCATATTTTTGTCCGTTTATCGTTATCTTCCCAAATTTCATAACAATCATAACATGAAAAACAAAAGGTTCAGCCTGACACACCGCAGATGATGAATACAGGTGCTATTATTCAGCAAAATCTAAAATAAATAACCTTATTTTGTGACATTTATGGTTGACGGCTGGGAAAATTCCTGTATCATAATAACCATAAAGTAAAAATAGTGGAGGTGCATGATGGAAAATTATCAGCCTGAAAACAATTATAATAACCAGAACTATTCTGCTCCGAATTATTCTGCCCCGAAACCGAAAAAGACGGCGAAAGTCGGGATCATTATCCTGGTCGTGATTTTGCTGCTTGTTGGAGGTTTCATCTTCTTCAAGCCTGTCTACCTGATGAAAGGCCTCGGACAGCAGGAAATGGGCGTCAAGATCCGCGCCGGTGAGATCGTCGATATCGTCGGCCCCGGCGGTATCTATAACGACTTTGGCCTCTATGTCAAGCTGGAAAACTACAACATTGAGGGTGTCTCTTTTTCCGTTGCGGATGACGAAGTGTTCACAAAGGATATGCAGCCGGTTTATGTGGAGATCCGCGGGCAGGTGTTCCGCCCTTCGCTGACCAGCATCAAATCCGTGAACGCGGACGGTACGGTCAATTATTTCACGAAGGATGAGATCGCACAACATTATGTGAATTATCGCCAGAGCTACCGGGAAAACAGTGTGCTAAAGGATCAGATGGACGGGTTCTCCCGCCAGGCGATGAAGGTCTGTGTCGGACAGAATGACTTGCGCGGCAACGCGGTCGCGGAAGGGCGCGACACCCTGCGGAACTGCATCGAAAACGAGCTTGAAAAGCTGACGAACGAGATCGGCATGTACGTGAATAACGTCGTTGTGACCGATGTGCAGGCCTCCGAGCAGGCGATGGCTGTCATCAATGAGACGAACCAGTACCTGCTGGATGCGGAAAAGGCGAAAGCGCAGGCTCAGAAGCTTGAAGAAGAAGGTAAGGCCAATGCCGTCCAGAAGGAAGCGGAGATCCGGGTGCAGCAGGCTGCTCAGCAGGAAACCGCCCGGCAGAAAGTGACCCTGGCGGAACTGGAGGAAAAAGAGCTCATCGCCCGCCGTGAAGTGATCAAGGCGGAAAAGGAAAACGCGATTCTGGAGCAGGAGCTGAATGCTGAAAAAGCGAAAGCTGCGGAACTGGAAGCGCAGGCGGATCTCGCCAAAGAACGCCTGATGGCACAGATCTATGATGAAAACCCCGGTTATTTCCAGCTGAAGGTCTCTGAACTGAACGCCTCCGCCATCAAGGCTACGGATAAATTCATCATTGTTCCGGAAGGCGCCATGCCCCAGCTGGTCCTTGGAAAAGACGTGATCCCGACAATGAATGTCGGCAGCAGTGCAGGCTCATCCGCATCATCCGCATCCGGGCTGGATCTGACGGATTTATTCAACGGCGGGTAAAATAACGTTTTCTTTCGCATAAGGTATAAAAACTGCGCTAAAATAAAGTAAGCGCAGTTTTTTTGTATCTATTTGGGGGCGGTATGTACCAGATTTTTATTGTTGAAGATGAACTACTGATTCGGCAGAGCATCCGCAATGCAATTGAAAACATGTCCGGCCCTTATGCCTTGTGCGGTGAAGCTTCCGATGGTGAAATGGCGTTGGCGATGATGCAGGACCTGATGCCGGATATATTGCTGACAGATATTCGCATGCCATTCCTGGACGGGTTTGACCTGATCAAAAACTGTAAAGTCATGATGCCCTGGCTGAAAGTTGTCATCATCAGCGGCTTCGGCGATTTTGAATCCGCACAGAAGGCGATCTCACTGGGTGTGGATCAATATCTGCTCAAACCGGTACGGCAGGCGGACCTGGTGAAAGTCATTGAAGAAATGGCGGCTCGAATTGAAAAGGACAAGGCAGCCCGTGGTGCGGCGCTTCCGGTTGGGCTGGATGAAGATGAGGTGTTGAAGGTACTGCGCCAGCATTTCCTGCGTCAGCTTTTGTATGATGAGGCTGACACGGGCAAGCTGCTGGACCGTATGCAGCGTCTGAAGATGGATATCATGCGGAAGCATTACCTGGTGGCGGTCTGTTCCTTTGACTCGCCGCATGCAGACCACCATCTTTTGGAAAACACCGTACTGAAAGTGCTGGATGAGACGGATATGCTGATGGTTTACTTCAACAATGCCGACCGCATGACGATCCTTGCTTATGACAATGACCCGGAAGCATTGAATGAAAGGGTTTACCGCTTCATCGGTATTTTACGGCATGAACTGCAGGATGTCTGTCCGGTGATCACAACGGTCATCAGCAATGACGTCCAGCGGCTTGGCGAGATCAGTGAGGCATATCGGACAGCGCACGGGCTGCTGAAAACCATGAGCGGCATTGCTGCCGGACAGGTGATCAATGTCAGTGATACCGCACAGGTGTCAGCCAATATCTTCCGTCAGAACACGCCCTTTTATGACACTTTCAAGCAGAAAATTCAAAATGCCGATTCGAATCATGCGGAAGCGGTTTTGGATGAAATTTTCCATTCGCCGTCCGGAGATCAGTTCAACAGCCGTCTGATGCGCTATAATGCGCTGATCGCTCTGGTCAAGATCGCGGTGCAGATGATTGCCCGGGCGAATCCCGGTGCAGATGAGAAGGATATTGCTGCCGAGCTCAGCAGTCAGTTCGATGTCCTGAAGGGGGCCGACAGCAAGAGCGGTTTTCGTGAGATTGCCGGGGCTTTGATACAAAAAGCGCTGAGTGCACGACAGGGAAATTCCGGAGAGATCCGGAATCATCATGTGATCAGCCTGGCAGAACAATATGTGAAGGAAAACTTCTGCGATCCGAACATTTCCCTCATCAGTGTGGCAAACCATGTGTCCATGAGCGCCGCTTATTTCAGTACTGTCTTTTCCCAGACGACAGGACAGTCGTTTATCTCCTATCTCACCGCCATGCGGATGGAAAAAGCCAAAGAACTGCTCAAGACCACAAACATGAAGCTTTCCGATATCGCGCTGGAGATCGGCTACAATGAACCGAATTATTTCAGCCACGTTTTCCGCAAATATGAGGGAATGACGCCGAAAGAGTACCGGCTGGGCGGCAGAAAATAGGAAGAGAACGTGTTGCGTTGTTGAAATTCGCACAACGAGATACGCCCCTGCTGTGCGGGCTGCGCCGCAGCAGCAGTAACGTCTCGTTGTGCTGCGTCCGTGCGGGGTCATCCGCTGTCAATTTGCCGGAGCATTTTCCGCATCTCAGCGGCGGTTCCCGGATCGATCCGGGCAAAAACCGGGTCGGTGGCAAGATAACGGACCTCATCGAAGGTAAAGGTGAGACTGCCGTCGCCGCTTTGTTCGCTGCGGGTGATCACGCTTTTCATGATTTGAAGACAATGCGGGAGATCCCTCTCCTCCGGGAGATGATGCGGGGGATCATGTTTCGACAGTTCGGTTTCGTGTATCATGTTTTCTGTCGGAGGACAGCTATCCGGATTCTCCGGTGATGGATCCTGCCCGGAAAAGGTTTCAGCCGTTTCTTCGGGAGCCGGTCTTTCCGTTGGACTCGCGATTTCTTCGTGTTGTTCGTTTGGGATTTCGGAAAAATCGGGAGCTGCTTCTTTCGAATCTCTGTTCCCGGTTTCCTCTTCCGGGACCTCCGGTTGATCAGGAGCATCCTTTTCAGGAGTTTCAGCTTCCGTGTTGTTTACCGAGGTTTCCGGAATTTCCGGATTTCCTGTTTCCGTGGCATTCTCTTCCGTTATGTTGTTTGGAACATCTGTATTTTTTGATTCTTCAGGTTTGTTTTCTTTCTCATTGTCTTCCGGAGTTTTTGTTGTATCTGGTATTTCAGGTTCCGGTCTGTTATTTTCTGTCTTTTCGTGACGTCTTTGTGTGTTTGGCTTTTCCGGTTCGAATTTGTCTTCCCGGTCCCGGCTTTGAATTTCAGACACCGCTGATTTTTCACTGTCATCTGTGCTGCGGTGAGCGCTGAGAACACCCTTCCTGCTGCCGGCTGTTCCTTTTGATTTGTCCAGTGAGGTAAGCGCACGGGGTGCGGAGAGCCCTGCCGGAGCGAAAAGTGCCGCGACATCAGGCAATGCCCGGCCTTCGTCCAATGTAGAATTATGAAGGATGTATTCAGAATTGCCAGCCTTACCGTCAGGTAATTCTGAATGCTTACTTTTTCCTTCTTCATTTTCCAATATATCCAATTTCTTATTTCTTATTTCTGATTTCTTATTTAGATTGTCTTTCGTCTTATACAGCCGCAGCAGCATGTTGGTCCAGTTCAGCTGGTTGATGAGCAGCCGTTCGCTGATTTCCGGATGGGACTTTGCTGTCTGGATCACGCCCAGGTAGCTCTTGCGGAAATGGTAGGATGCCACGCTGATCAGGTCACCGATTTGCATCGGCGCCTGCGAAAGGTCCTCGCCCCGGTTGTGGAGCGTCACCAGCCCGCGGCCCATGGTCATGACGCCCTTGAGCACCAGCCTGGAAAGGTCTGTGAAGCGTTTGGAAAAATAGTTGGCTTTTCTGGCTTCCTCGATCCAGGTCACCAGAGAATTATAGGCGAATCCCATGATCTGACGGGGATCCACGTCCTGCGAAGCGAAGGGATCAACGATATCCGTGGGTAGGGGAGCAATGGCGAGGAGGTCGCGTTCCCACGGCATGACGGCGCCGGCATAAAGTGAATGCAGCGCATCCTGATACATCATGCTCATCATCGGATCGTCAAACGGATTTCCTGGCATAGTTTACTCCTTCCTACCTTCTACTTTCTACTTGCTTTTGAGTCTACACCGAAAACAAAAATAAGTAAACCGACAATATTGTCGGTTGACAAAAGTTCGAAAATGTGGTAAAGCTCGGGGTCGGATTCCGAAGACTCGCGCGACGTGCGGAGCACGAGCGAAGAGTTGGAGGGATCTGACCCCGCTTGAATCTGAGCACACGGGGACGGTTTCTGCGCTGCAGCGAAGCCTGCACGCAGGAACCGTCCCCATGTGCGGTAAATGACAAGTGATATACTCCAAATCAGACGCACACGGGGACAGTTCTTCTATGCCGGCTGCGCGGCAGCAGGAAAACCGTCCCCGTGTGCTCCGCTGCAGCGAAGCCTGCACGCAGGAACCGTCCCCACCTGTCACATTTTGTTTTGTTTTCGTGACAGCGGTACGGTTCCACTCTGCACCCTAATCGCTCTGTGGCGAAAGAAGCAAATCCCAATTCTGATGTCTGACATGTGCAGATCCCTTGCGGTGCGCCGGGCAACCGGCCCGCAGTCACTATGCCTGTTGCCGCATGGCCGGTACGAAAGGGCAGTATCACGTGCTGCGCCGCCGGGTTTTGAGAGGTTACAGACGCATAACGAGATACGCCCCTGCTGTGCGTGTCGGGCGCAGGATATATGTTAAACTGCAGTTATTGACATTCTGGAACACCCCTGAATTGCTATGTGAAAATGACGGAAAACAGTGGTATAATTTGCTCTGCATTAAAAGTGTTTGCAGATTATGTTATAAAGACAACTTATATTTCGCTTTTGAACCGTCACGATTTTGGAGAAACGCTTGACATTCGGGAGGATTAAAAATTATGCTTTTTAAGCAGAGCAGAGCAGAGCAGAGCAGAG
>JAFRIR010000038.1 GCA_017432685.1 Flexilinea sp.
AGCGATAGTTTCGTCCTCACCGGGGTACAGGCCCGCTGCACGGTACCGTCCCCTCTTTATTCAGTGACAGCGGAGACGGTTCCCTTTGCACCTTCACCAGCCAGTATGGGAAACGCCGCTTCCAATTCCGATAGCTGCCCGGGAAGTTTCCCTTGCGGTGCGCCGGGCAACCGGCCCGCTGTCACCACAGCCGTCCCCCTTTAAATTCAGGCAGCCGAAATCCTCCGGAGATCGGCTGTTCCTATACCCTATACCCTATACCCTATATCCTACGTCCTACTTCCTATTTCCTCTTCTTCCGCTTTTCCCTCAGTTTTTTCCGCTTAGCATCAGAGGGACCGGCGCGCTTCCGGAATTGGTCCGTCTCATCCAGATGCCGTTCCCAGCGCCGCGCGAACGCGTCACTGTCCTCTTTTTGAATTTCCAGCACCGCCTGCTGGTCTCCGTGTCGGAGGGCTTCCTCGATCAGGATCCGCCGGGCCTCGCCCTCCGTGATCATCCCTTCCGGAATTTCATCCTTCACAGGATGGGTTTGCGTTGTCGCTTTTTCTTCCGGCTGAACAGCCGGTTTTACCGGGATCGGCATAGGCGGGTAAGGATGGATCCCCAGCGCCTGCAGGGCACGCTCTTCAGAACGTTCATAGTCCCGCTTCTGCTTTTCGATGATCCGCTCTTTCCGCAGCATATCCGAGGCCATGGAAGTGAGCAGCGGCAGGGAAGCAGGGTTCAAAAAGGGACGTTTTGACCATTCTTTACCGATTTCTTTCGGCAAATCTGTCCGATTCCGGAAACTGCCTTCCCGATGAAAGAGGAAATCCGCTTTCAGTTCACCATCCCGTATTTTTTGGATCTTCGCTTCCGTAGACTTGAGCCGTTCGCCCAGATTGATCCAGCGAAGTTCCCATTGCAGGTAGACGAAACCGAGTTTGTCATTGTCCCGGTACAGTCCATCGATCGCTGCATGGCATTTACGGATGTGGAAGGAAACCCTGCTGATCAGGTCCAGCGTATTCAGATTTTCCAGCTTCGGGAAAGACAAGCCTTTCTGTTCCAAAACAGCCTTCGTCAGGCAAAAGCTGCCCGCTTTGCTGATATATTTCTCCAACTGAGGCAGGCATTTCAGATATTTTTCAGAAAATCGGTTCGATGTTCCGGCCATGTAATGGAGTTTTTCCATATCTTCCATAACAAGCAGGGCGCTTTCTTCAAAGGTGTAAGGAGCGGCGCTGAAATCAAGAAGCGTTTCATCCGGCAGGTCAACTGCCTGGATATCGGTCAGGATCCCGCGGTTTTCAGGACCGCCGGAATTGCCGTATTTCTCCTGTTTTCTGATGTTTTTAACCAGCCCGGCCGTATCGGTCATCACGGAATCCATTTTTTCAGCGCCTCCTTTCCTCATTATTTAGTTTATATATTCTATTATAATACCCCAGAAAACATTTGTCAAGGGTATTTTAGAAATTAATTTTGTTATTTTCTAACAGGAGGATATTCGCCATAAGCCTTCCGAATAGAACCTTCCCGGCCGTCAAAACGATATAACACACAATCCGGCTCATCCATCAGGATTTCGGCGCTTTCGGGGATTATAAAATTACCGCCCGGGCCATATTTTGCCAGCATATCATCCAAGGTTTTCGGTTCACGCCCGTAATCTGATATATCTGATGGATTCACATAGACATAAACCGTATTAAAGGCTGAGCGTTTGTCAAATATTTTTTCAGGCAGGTTATATATTTCCGCATAAGCCCAGTTTGGAGCATCTGCCGCAGGCGCTGTAACAAAAAGGATATTTCCAACATTTGTGCCTTCTCTTTCCCGAATGACTTGTATGGCACGTTCATTCGTCCCGACCACGCCAATGCTGTTTTGACCGACATAAAACTGAGAAATGGCCATAGCCAAAACAAGAGAAGCCGAGATCCATCCGGAGACTTTTCCAAGGTAAGGCACCAGCCGCATTCCCGACAACCCGGAGGCAGCATACAGAAGCAGAAAAGGATGCAGGAACAAAAACAGTCTGGGCAGCATCTCGGGTCTTTGAATCAGGATCAAAGGTCCCATCCACAAAGCGACTGCCAAACCATAGGAAATCCTTTCCCTCGAATTGATTTTGAACAGAAAAATTGACAGAACTATTCCTAAAACAATACACCATAATACAAAAGGCGGTAATGTTCCTGAAAACGCTGTTATGCTGTCAGAGAAATAGGAATGTGCGGTTCTCCAAAAAAAGGAAGCATCCCGCGGCTGTACAAAACCGTTGCCGAAGAGACTATTCAATCCGGACCGGCGAATTATCGGCAGATAAAGGACAAATGTAAACGCAGAAACAGAAAGTCCCATAAAGATCAAATATTTGAAGAGCTGCATTCTGCCGCGCCAAACCCGGTTATCCGTCTGAAAGAAAATCACATTCAAAAATAACCAGACACAGATGCCGCCGAACGGATACAAAGAAGTCGGCAGGGTATAAAAGTTTAATCCGGAGAAAAAGATCAACAGAAACCAGGCGAAAATGTTATTTTTCCTTCTGCAGTATACGACTAATCCCACTGTGATCACCGTAAACAAAACCTGGAGCTCATAACCACGGGCATTCACTGAATAATAAATGAGATAAGGTGCGAATGCGGTGAAACCGGCAGAAAACAGCGCGATGAAATCATCGTAAAGCGTCCGGCCCAGCAGCCAAACCGCTCCAATCAGTAAACAGCCGCTGATAAATACCGGAAGACGCAGCAGGGGGACCGACTTTCCAAGATGGTGAAAGATCAGATTCAACAGAATTGTATGGAAAACATGATTATTCGGCAGATGATAATCACTGATTGCCCAAAGCAAATCACTTCTGCCCCAGGCAACGATCGTATAAGCCTCATCGTAACGCAGCGGAACACCCAATTGGATCGCACGCAGGACAGTTCCGGCAGCAATGATCAGGAGCAGGCCCAAAGCTGCTGCAGGCTTCATGTGAAACGCAGCAAACAAATCACAGAAAAAGGGCTTCACATCATGAACGCATCTTCCGGGCAGAGAAACAAGGGAACGAAAAAAGTGATCTCTGCTGTCCCGCCTGAACCATCCCCACAAAACCATACCCAGGGAGAAAACAAACAGAAGGGCAAAAATCAGATGGATAATCCGGACCAATTCCGGGGTGATGCGTTCCAGGTTTCCATCCGAGGCGAAATGATCACCAAATGCTTTATAAGCATCAAAGGGACATAAGGCTAAAAGCAGGCAAATCAGAGCAAAACCGGTGAACAACCATTCTGCAAAGCGAAATCTCCTTTTCCTCATTTCCACCTCAATTTTATACTGCTGTTTGAGCTAACTTATTATATGCCTTGCTGTTCAGACAGAACGCTTTTCAGGAGATGTTAAGTGCCAGTTTGGTGACAATTGCCTTTTATGTCACCAAATTGGCACGAATATGACACTAATAAACCTACTGTTTTAAATTTCGTTATACACCCGCTCGATCAGCTCTCGGGCGGCGACGGCGTTGTCATTGCAGGTGTTTTCGAGGGAAACCTGCACAAACGGCTTACGGGCTTTGAGGTAACGGAGGATACCGGTATAATCCATCTCACCGGTACCGGCGGCCACACTCACCAGTTTGCCGTCCCTGCGTACGAAGTCTTTGATATGCACCATGGCAATGTGCTCACCGAGCAGGTCCATGGCCTCCTCGAAGATGTTTTCCCGGTCATCCGCGTTTTCCATGCTCAACAGGTTCACCGGATCAAAGATGATGCGCAGGTTGCGGCTGCCCATGCTTTTGATCACCTGCAGCGCCCGCTTCGGGTTGTAAACGATATGATTCCAGACCGGTTCGATGGCCATCGTCACACCGTAATCCTCGGCAGCTGTCAGCACATCCTCCAGATTGCGCATGAAAGTCTCCAGCGCTTCATCCGTATGGGTATTGGCATCCAGCTTATATTCCGCGTTCGGAGCGCCGGTTTCTGTCCCGACCATGGAAGCGCCGCACAATGCGGCTACACGCATGTTGCCGTAATACTTTTCTTTGATCTCCCGCAGCTTGTTCGGGTCCGGATGAGCCAGGTTCAGGTAGCAGCCCAGCACCGCGATATCCAGGTCATATTTGGAAAAGACCCGTCTGAAATAAACAGCAAGTCCCTCCGTCATGGCAGTCGGATCATAAACGAGTCCTTTCATCACCTTCTGCGGCGCAAGATGGACACAGCAGAAGCCTTCCTCCCGGGCTTTCGCCGCCCGGGCTTCCAGCGTCTGCAGTTCGTCAGTCAATCCACTGTTTACATCATGAAGACGAATTCCGATTTGTAACATTTAGCCTCCGAAGTTCAAAATGCAAGTATCTCATTATTTCATGATAATTCTCAAACAAATGCCGGCTTCAATTCTTCACGGGCACATTGCATTAAGAACATTTTCATCAATTCCTGGTAAGATACACCGATCTCAATAGACAGCCTTCTAAAATAATTTACAATGTCTATGTCCACATCTAATGTAACAGTTTTTTTCTCTCTGTCATACCAGGGACGAAATTGGCGCAGCTCTTCATAAGTCATTTCAGGACAATCTTCTGACGGCAAAGGTCTGGCATTTTCTATAATTTTAATTTCCTCTTCTGTAAGAGGAGGAAGTTTTATCAGCTCATCCCATTCAAATTGCATTACTTTACTCTTTCTGACAGTAAAAGATGAGACATGGAAACAAGTTTCCTGTCCCATCTTCAATTATAAGCGATTAAGCAGTCTCCGTGTGCCCAAATTCACCGAAGCACGACGAGACGTTTCTGCTGCTGCGGCGTCAGCCCGCACAGCAGGGGCGTATCTCGTTGTGCGCATTAGCGCGACGCAGCACAAAAGACAATACGCAACGCATCACGTGATACTGCCCTTGTGTGCGGGCTTCGCCGCAGCACAAGAGCAGTCTCCGTGTGCTTTATCTAATACTCATAAGTTGAAGTACCGCGCCGCGTTCTTGTAGGAAACGCCCTCGACGATCTTTTTCAGGCTCTCGTCATGGTTCGGATACTCACCGTTTTCGACCCAATTCCCGACCATATTGCAGAAAATGCGGCGGAAATAGTCATGCCGCGCATAGGAGAGGAAGGAGCGGGAATCCGTCAGCATGCCGATGAAGTTCCCCAGCAGGCTCAGGTTGGCAAAGGAGCGCATCTGGGCTTCCATGCCGGATTTGGTATCCAGGAACCACCAGGCAGAGCCCAGCTGCATCTTGCCGATCACCTCATCAGACTGGAAGCAGCCGAGGATGGTGCCCAGCTGGTCGAAATCTGTGGAATTCAGCGAATAGAGAATTGTCTTCGGGCACTCGCCGCTCTCATCCAGCGCAGAAAGCAGATCGGCAATGTCACCGCCGCAGCTGTTCTGTGCGATCATGTCAAAACCGGTATCCGGACCAAGCTTTTTGAACATGCGGCTGTTGGCATTTCGTTTGCAGGAATAATGCAGCTGCATGGCGATGTTCAGCCGGTGATATTCTTTTCCGAGGTGCATCAGCACGGCCGTCTGATATTTTTCCGCATCTTCCGTGCTGATGGCTCCGCCCTTCATCACCTTCTGATAAATGGCATTAACTTCACTCTCATCCGCGGGGCGGAAGGGAATGTAATCCAACCCGTGGTCGGAAGCACGGCAGCCGAGGGAAGCGAAATATTCCAGCCGTTCGGTCAGTGCGGCAAACACATCCGTGATCTTCAGCAGGTCATCTTTGCCGACCGAAGCCGCCAGTTTCTTGATATATTCGGCAAATCCCGGTTTATTGATGTTGATCGCCTTGTCGGGGCGGAAGGACGGGCAGACCTTCACGGTGATCGTCGGGTCGGCAGCGATCTTTTTATGCCATTCCAGCGTGTCTGCCGGATCATCGGTGGTGCCGATCATAGCCACATTGGCCTTTTTGATGATGCCGCGGACGGTCAGCTCCGGGTCATGCTGCAGCTTATCATTGCAGAAATTCCAGGCTTCCTCGGCGGTCTCCATGGTCAGCGGTTTGTCATAACCGAAGAACTGATGGAGCTCCAGGTTGCACCAGTGATACATCGGGTTGCCGATGGCCATTTCCAGCGCTTCGACGAACTTCAGGAAACGTTCATAATCCGGTTTGTCTCCGGTAACGTAGTCTTCACTGACACCGTTGGAGCGCATCACACGCCATTTGTAATGATCGCCGAAATAGCTGCCGTCCGGCATTTTGCCGCCCAGCCAGACTTCGCAAAGGTTGTTGAAGCGGCGGTCTTCATAAATTTCCTGCGGACTGATGTGGCAGTGATAATCCACCAGCGGCTGATGCTCCGCATAGTCATGAAATAGATGTTTTGCAGTCTCCGTTTCCAAAAGGAAATCTTTATCCATAAAGGGTTTCATAATAATCTCCAGTTCTTAGTTAGTAGTTGGCAGGCAGAAGTTAAGAATTAAGAATTAAGAGTTAAGAATTAAGACTTTAGTATTTGAAGTTAGAAGTTTAGGAATTTTAAGATCCCTGATTCCTGAATTCTCACTCCTAATTTCTCATTTCTCATTCCTAATTCCTAATTCCTCATTCCTCATTCCTAATTCCTGATTTATAGTGTTACGCCGTCTTTGAAGATGGCAAGGTTTTTCTTGCTCAGGGCTTCGCTGGCAGGATGCGCCTCACCGGAGGCGACACTCAGCACATAAGCGAAGAGTTCTTCTGTCAGCTCATCCATGCTTTCGCCTTCCAGCAGCTTCCCCGCGTTGAAATCGATCCAGTTCGCCTTGCGTGCGGCAATATCGGACTGGGTGGAAACCTTCACCGTCGGGATCGGGCAGCCAAAGGGGGTGCCCCGGCCAGTGGTGAACAGGATCAGCTGTGCACCGGAAATCGCCAGTGCAGTCGCCGCCACCAGGTCGTTGCCCGGCGCCTGCAGCAGACTCAGCCCCGGAACCTGAACTTTATCGCCATAGCGCAGCACATCACGGACCGTGATCCGTCCGCCCTTCTGCACACAGCCGAGGGACTTGTCTTCCAGCGTGGTAATGCCGCCTTTTTTGTTGCCCGGAGAAGGATTTTCATTGATCTTTTCGCCGTAGCGCATGAAATATTCTTTGAAATCGTTGATGAGAGAAACTGTTTTCTCGAAGACTTCCTGTGTTTCCGCCCGGTCCATCAGCATGGTTTCCGCACCGAACATCTCCGGTACTTCCGTGAGCATCACCGCACCGCCCTGCGCGGAGAGTTTTTCCGCAAAGGAACCCAGCAGCGGATTGGCCGTGATTCCGGAAAATCCGTCCGAACCGCCGCATTTCAGCCCGACGATCAGCTTTGAGGTGGAGACCGGTTCCCGTTTGAAGGAAGCGGCATAATCCATCAACTCTTTTACGATGGCGGTACCCTCGGCGATCTCATCGCTCACCTGCTGGCAGACCAGGAACTTCACCCGCTGCGGGTCATACTCGCCCAGCACCTGTTTCAGGTCATCGATCTGGTTGTTTTCGCAGCCCAGTCCCAGCACCAGCACAGCGCCGGCATTCGGATGGCGAATCAGTCCGCAAAGGGCCTTCTGGGTCATCAGGTGATCTCCGCCCAACTGGGAACAGCCATAGGGATGGGTATAAGCACAGACCCGTTCCACACCTTCCGGCATCACCGATTTTGCGTTTTCCTCGATGGCTTCGGCGATCCCGTTGACACAACCGACTGTCGGGATGATCCAGACCTCATTGCGAATCCCGACACTGCCGTCCGGACGGACATAGCCCATGAAGGTCTGCGCCTCTTCCACCCGGTCGCTGCCCTTAACCGGATGATAAGCATATTCTTTCAGCCCGGCCAGGTTGGACTTGACATTATGGGTATGGACATGTTCCCCGGCTTTGATGTCCGCCTTCGCATGACCGATGGGAAAGCCATACTTGATGATGTTGACTCCTTCGGGGATGTCAGTCAGCGCGATCTTGTGCCCGGCAGGGATCGCTTCAAGTGCTGTCACGGAATACCCTTCCAGGTCGACCGGTGTTCCCGCGGGAACTTCCTGAAGCGCAACCGCGACATTGTCATTTTCATGAATTCTGATAAACTTCTTCATTCTTCCATCTTCATTCTTATAGTCTGAATTCGGATTCATCAAATCGTCATGAAAATCAGTATTCTGACCCCTGAATCCTGAATCCTTTTTTCAAACTTCATTTCGCGCACAGGTTGACAGTTCTTGCGTGCCGGCGAAGCGGCATCGCAAAAACCGTCCCCGTGTGCTCCATTAAGCAAGCAGCGCTTCCACCGCCTTGCGGGGATCTTCCCGGATCGCGCACAGCGAAGTCCAAACATCCTGGCTCAGCGAGCTCAGGTCTGTACCCCACAGGCTTTCATCGGAAAGTACACGCTTTACATCGTCAAGGCTCTGCACCTGCACGGACTCCACGACTTTGCGATCCTCACGGATCGGGTAAAGACTGCCGTCCGAAAGCTTTCCGTAATACTGTCCGTCCTTATCCTCGGCAATCGTGTCAAAAGCCAGCAGCGCTGCCAGGGAGAAAACCAGCACCTTCGGATCCTTTCCGGCAGCAAGCGTATCACAGACCGTCGGCAGGTCACGGGCACGCCATTTGGAGACGGAATTCAGGGAAATGTCCAGCAGCTTGTGATTCAGGAAGGGGTTTTCAAAACGTTCCATTACCTCATCGGCAAATTCACGGGTCTCATCAATCGGCTGCGGAACAGCCGGAGCCAGCTCTTCATAGCTGACATAATCGATATAGCGGCGCAGCAGTGCGTCCGCCATGGCATCGGCAACAATGCTCACACCGCACAAGTAGGAAATCATCGCCATTGCCGTATGCGTGCCGTTCAGCACACGGACCTTGCGCTCCCGGAAAGGCTTCAGGTCATCGGTGAAGACCACCGGCATTCCGGCCTGTGCCAAAGTGAATTCACCGGAAATGTCTTTGTCAGAAGCAATGATCCAAAGACCGAAGGGTTCGGCAACCACATACATACTGTCATCCGGGAATTTGGCGCTCATCGCATCGGACTTTCCGGAAACGATGCGGTCCACAAGCGTGGAGGTGAAGACGTTAGCTTTCTCCACCCAGGCTTTGAAAGCTTCATCCAGGGCCCAGCGATCGATGAGCTTCATGCAGCATTCCTTCAGGACTTTGCCGTTATCTTCGATCAGTTCCACCGGCAGGATGATCAGCCCTTTGTCCGGATCGCCGCTGAAAGCCTGCCAGCGTTCATACAGGAACTGCACCAGACGGCCCGGGTAACTGGCGGCCGGCAGGGAATCAAACTTATCTGATTCATCATAAACGATCCCTGCTTCGGTGGTGTTGGAGATCACGAAGCGCAATGTATCCAGACGGGCCAGCGCCAGATAAGCATCGTAATCGGTATAAGGGTTCACCGTTCCGCGGACAGAGGTGATGACGCGGACTTCATCGATGATCTTCCCGTCCTGCTTCCCCTGCAGGATCACGTGATATTCACCACCCTGCGCTGCCAGGCGGTCTGAACCTTTTCCGGGAACCTGCTTGACCATCACCACATCACCGTCAAAGCAGCCTTTTTCATTAGCCACATCGATCATGTAATCGGCAAAAGCACGAAGGAAGTTACCGGTACCGAACTGGGCAACACGGATCGGGTGTTTGCCGGGAGCCAAAAGATCTTCTTTATTCATAAATCAATTCCATTCTGCCGCAAAACGGCGGCATATCTCCATTGTATTAAATGAATTGTAGCGGGCGTTCCGCCAAAGTCAATGAAAAAATCAGTCAAGTATATAGGCAAAATGGGGGAACAAGAAGGAGTCAGATCCCGAGCTTGCGAGGGGTCTGACTCCCTCTTCAGCACATGAAATGCATCATAATCTAAACAAAATGCGATTTTGTGGTATTTTTGAGAAAAACAAAATGCGATTTTGCAGAATCATCATTGAAAACAAATTGCGAATAATGGTGCAACAATGTTTAAGCAGAAAATTTACGATAAACTATTGGAATGGAAAACGAGATCTATGAGAAATTACTGAACGATAAACTTTCTGCAAATCTTGGGTATCTTTACGAAAATATTGTTGCACAGATACTCACGGCAAACGGTGATGAACTGTTTTATCATACATTTTTAAATTCTGACTGCCCTGTGAGCAACCCAGACTTAATCAAAATTAATCACGAATTTCAGCAATTCCCTTGCTTTTTTTTTGAGGTTGATATAGAATATTGTCTGTTCGAGCGGTTAGCTCAGTTGGTTAGAGCGTTGCGTTGACATCGCAAAGGCCGATGGTTCGAGTCCATTACCGCTCACAAAACAGACTCTTCGAAAGAGTCTGTTTTTTTTATTGTATTTGATCAGTAACCAACAGCGCAACACAGGATGACAGTTCTTGCGTGCAGGCTGCGCTGCAGCGCAATAACCGTCCCCGTGTGCTTCTTCTTTCTATTTTCGTATCTGTTCAGAACCTGGCCACGCATCACGAGATACAGCCCTGCTGTGTTGGCTTTGCAACAACAGCAGAGCAGTCTCCGTGTGCTCCGTTCTGAATAGATACCTATTTTCTTAATTTTTAGCACATGATGACAGTTCTTGCGTGCAGGCTGCGCTGCAGCGCAATAACCGTCCCCATGTGCTTTTTATTTCTCATTTCTTATTTCTGATTTCTGATTTATAATGAAAGGGGGGTGCTCAAATTTTTCCCCGCCGGAGGTACATCATGAACGAGATCTATGTTACCGGTCACAGAAATCCCGATACGGATTCCGTGGTAGCCGCAATCGCATACGCCTCGCTGCGGAATGCTCTCGGTGACCGCAATTATATCGCCGCCCATCTGGACCACATCAACGATGAAACCCAGCGCATTCTGGACCATTTCGGTGTGGAAACACCGATGAGGCTGCGGAACGTCCGCACACAGGTCTGTGACCTGGAATATGACACTCCGCCCGTGCTCAGTTCCACCGTTTCGATCGACTTTGCCTGGAACACGATTCAGGAACACGGCATCACGCACATTCCCGTTGTCAACGAAGACGGCACGCTGTACGGCATGATTTCCGCTGAAAACATCACCGAATACAACATGCTCGCCAACGAAAACGGCAGCATTGATGACGTGCCGATTTTCAACCTGCTCAGTGTCCTGGAAGGCAGGATGATCAATGATGACTGCGACAAAGACACCCTTTCCGGCGATATCGTGATCGCGCTGCCGCTGAACTGTGAACAACTGATGTTCCGGAAAAAAGAAACCATCGTGATCTGCGGCAGCCAGCCGGACATCATCCGCAGGGCGCTGGACATGGGCGTGGAATGCCTGATCATCTGCCAGTCGGAGGTCGACCCGGCCTGGATCGAAGCGCCCGGCAACACCTGCATCATCTCCACACCGTTTGATGCCCGCTACACCGTCTGCCAGATCATTCAGGCGATCCCGATCGCTCATTACTGTGTCACCGATGACCTGATCAGTTTCCACCTGAATGACTATATTGATGACGTCCGGGAAAAGATGGGTGACCGGCGTGACGCTTACTATCCGGTGCTGGATGAGAATGAGAAAGTGGTCGGCATGCTTTCCCGCTACCACCTGATGCGCCCCAAACGAAAACAGGTGGTGCTGGTGGACCATAACGAGATAGGGCAGGCCGTTCCGGGGTTGAATGAAGCAGAGATTCTGGAGATCATCGACCATCACCGCCTGGCAGACATCCAGACGCTGCAGCCCATCCGTATGCGGAACGAACCGGTCGGCAGCACCAACACCATCATCGCCGATATGTACATGCAGTATGGAAAGGTTCCCTCATCGTCTATTGCCGGGCTGATGGCCAGCGCCATCCTTTCCGATACGGTGATGTTCAAGTCTCCAACCTGTACCAAGCGGGATATCGCTCTCGCGGAGCGCATGGCGAGGATCGCCGGTGTGACGATCGAGGAACTGGGCAGAACCTTATTCGCCAATGTTTATGGAACGCATTCCGACCTGGATCAGCTCATCAACCGGGACTTCAAGGAATTCCACTTCGCCGAGCAGAAATTCGGTGTCGGGCAGATCACCAGTTACGATTCCGAGCCGCTGCTGCAGCGCAAGGATGAAATGCTGGATATCCTGCGGGAAATAAACGAGGAACGGAAATACAGTTTCACCATGCTGATGATCACCGATGTGCTTCTGGGCGGGACGCAGCTGCTTTATGTCGGCAGCGACGACATCATCCGTCATGCCTTCAATCTGGAGCCAAAGGACAACATGGTCTTCCTGCCGGGCGTGATGTCCCGGAAGAAGCAGGTCATCCCGGCGCTCTCGGATCTGTGGGGGTAATGTCATCGATCATCTTCATGATGAACCAGGAGCCGTTAGGGAGGAGCTCCGTTGACTCTCCGTCAGCGCTCACACGAAGATAGCCGCGCCCGATCCAGTTTTGGAAAAGAGTCAGCGCCTTTTCGGGACCGAGAAGGCGGATAAACGGCTCGGGATCCGGACGTCCGCCCCGGATCTCCCGCTCCAGACAGGCAACGCGGCTTTCTGTCTCCGTCCGCAGCATACCGCCGAGAAACCCCGGATACCCCTGCTCAACCGCCGAACGATATTCAGGCAGCTCCGCATGGCGGTATAAATACTCGCCGAAATATCCGTCCGCGATGGTCCCAAAAGAGAGCAGATCCTCTCCACGGGAGGGCGAAGTGAAATAACGGTTATCGTCCCGGCCTTTGGCCATGTGGTTATAAATTTTCAGCGAACAGCCGGCATTCTCCGAGAGCCAAAAGGCATACTGATACTGCCGCCACATGGCCGTGATATCCGGATCCAGCAGGCCATGACGCTCAAAAAAAGCGCGGTTGCGCGGAGACCGAACCAGCTCATAAATCGAAAGGCCCTCGACACCCGCATCCATCATTTCTTCCACATCGGCAGCGATATCTTCTTCACCATACTGCGGCAGTCCAATGATGATATCGCTGCTGACCGCCCAGCCGCTTTCCACCGCATAACGGATCTTTCGAAGAACCTGCAGCCCGCTCTCACGGCGTCCGATCGCTCTGCGCACGGGATCACGCAGGGACTGCACGCCGATATGCAGCCGGGTGAAGCCAAGCCGCATAAGATCATCCAGAACTTTTTCGTTAAGGTCTGAGGATGTTGACTCAAGAGCGAGTTCTGTGTTTTCTTTAACCTTAAAGAAATTTTGCACCGTCTCCACAACCCGGGCCAGCCCCTCTGTCCCAACCATCAGCGGCGTACCCCCGCCAAAATGGATCGTGGACAGGCGCTTTTCCCTCAGTGAAGGGACATTGCGTCCCCACCAGCTGATTTCCTTCTCAAGCAGTCCCGGATAGACAGCCAGGTCCGGAAGACGGGAAGGAGTCAACGGAAAGGAATAGCAGTCACAGTAGCCGCAGCGCGTCCGGCAGTAGGGGACATGGATATAGATACAAAAAGCGTCAGCAGGACTGGCTGCTGCCGCTTTCACGATCTGTTCTTCAAGAACGGAGCCCGAATCAGTCATGGGACGCTGCGCCCACAGCGGTTTCGGCATAGCCCGCTCTTTCAGGATCTCTGAAAAAGGCCGCGGATCAAAGCGCCGCAGCCCCTCCTCCTGTTGTTTTATTCGTTCAACAAAGCTCTCGCTCATTGTCTTTTAAGGGGATAAGGCTCAGGATTCAGGATGCAGGATTCAGAATTCAGAATACAGCAGGACCACACAAAAACCAATTTCAAAACCCTAAACCCTATACCCTATACCCTATATCCTATATCCTCACTAATTCGGATGCCAGTAATGACCGGTCGTCACCACATTCCCGACGCAGCTGCACACCGTATCGCAGGTGCAGATGGTGTTTCCCACACAGGAGCAGACCGTGTCACAGGTACAGACCGTATGTCCGACGCAGGAACAAACCGAACCAGCCACACAATTGCACACACAGACCGCACCCTCCGGAATCGGAGAGCCGCAGGGAAGAGTATAGGTGACCGTACGGCCGGTCGCCGGGTCCGTCCCTTTGACCTCGATTCCCTTGGTATCGTCTTTCATTTCCTTCAGGTCCACCGGGCAGCCGATGATCTCAAAATCCGGAAGGCTGATGAACAGAATACTCTTCCCGGCACCGGCAGCTAACTGAGTTCCGTCATTCGCCACCACCAGCGGGTTCTGCGTACCGTCGCTGACTGTCAGGCGCCGGACCTCGGAACCGTCCGCCATGGAGATCAGGACCAGCCGCTTCTTTGCATAAAGGATCCCGTAGGTGCCGTCAGGTGTGACAGCCGCGGACATAATGTTGCTGCTGATGGATGCATTCCAGATCACACTGCCATCGACAAGAGAGACCAGACTGTATTGGCTGCTGTCCTTTTTACACAAGAGCGCTTTTGCCCCGCCGGGCAGGATAGCATAGGCATAATATGAATTGCCTTCGTCAAACACCCGCATGGTCCTGTTTTGTACATCGAAAACACCGTAGCCCTGTTCTTTGAGCAGAAACAGGGATCTTTCCGAAGCGAGGACCGACACATTCCAATAGATATCGTTTGAATTCTCCGGGACACTTGCCAGGGTTTCCGGGCTTCCAAAGGATTTCCCATCCGTTTTACAGCGGAACAAATGTTTTTCGGAAACGATGTAAAGGTCGCCGTTGCTGTCTATGTCAAGGCTATTCAGACCTTCCGAACTTTTCAAAGACGGACTGACCGTCTCTCCGCTGATTTCCGTCAAATCAGGCGCTTCCAACAGGCGGACCGTTTTTTCCCGGGAATAAAGCAGCGCCTGTTTTCCATCTCGCACCGTGGTACCCTCGATCCAGCCGGAACTGAGATCTTTGTCTCCCAGGAGCGCATGTGAATGAAAATCCCAGCATTTGATTTTGTGCCCGCTGTCACAGGAAAGCAGATATTTTCCGTCTTTCGAAAGGCACACCGCCATCACCGGATCTTTATGTGCCGGGGAATTTTCGCACAGGGACTCCAGGTCGGATGCCGCGTTCGCCGGTTTGACAAAGCGGCTGCCCATCCCGATCCCCATTACGGCTGCACCGAGACCGGCCGCTTTCAAAAAATCCCGGCGGCTGATCTGCCAGTCCCCGCCGCTGCGGCGGATCGCGTAAACTTCCGGTTTTTCTTTCTGATCATTTCCACTCATAATACCTCCAAAAGGGAAAATCCATTTCCAGCGATGAGACATGCTGATCTGATTTAAGGAACCCTCTAAAATTCTGTAAAATTACTTCCTCATTCACAGTTTATCCTATATGGCGCGGGATTCAGATTTATTTTGTCTCGGAAAATAACCTTCCCGCGCCAGGTTTTCCGGGGGCTATGCAGCCCCCATACCCCCGCCCGGTAGATTTTAGAATTGCCACAGTGATGAGACACTGTTATCTAATTAAAATTATACAACAGGTTTTTATGATTATCCCACACTCAGTTTTCTCAGCAACAGTTCGAGCGTGAGCGCCCGGTTGATCTCGCAGCGGTTATAAGGCCAATCACCCTCTTCCGCCGGGATTCCTCTCGTAAAACAGTCGCCCGCACAATGATAATAGCAAAAGCAATCCCTGCATTTGTCCTTCCGATGCAGGATCCCGGTCATCTGTGCAATGCGTTTTTCTTCATCGATGAAGATCCCGCCTGCATCCGCGTGACCGAAGACACCGCCGCACTGGCCGTCACGTCCCGTCGTCTCATAACAGCCGGTCACCTGCCCCAACGGGTTGACCGTCAGGCTCCCGCCCAGCGGAGCCTTGCAAAATACCGCAGAGACATTCTCCGGACGGGCGCCGGAATAATAGAGGAATTTCCCATGATCCGCAGCGATCTGCCATGCGTCCAGAAAGCTCTTAACAAAACACTCTCCCTGCTCCCGGAAGGCTGTCCCATGGGCACCGCGGACTTCATAAAAAGCCGGTTCCGCCTGGATCTCCCGGCAGCCGGTGTTTTCACACAAAAAGCGCACATCCTCCGGCAGCCGCTCAAAGCGTTCCGGCGTGACCGTCATACGGATGTTGAAGGAATACCCCGCCTCCGTGAGCTGCTTCACCGAGCGCATCACAAGCTCAAAAGAAGCCTTCCCGCCCGGCAGCGGCCGCTGGAGGTTTTGTGTCTCCGCGGCTCCATCCATGGAGATCGTCATCCCGTCGATCCATTCCATCAGCCATTTTCCGTGCGCTTCACTCCAGCAGCCGTTGGTGACGATGTGCAGCGTGGATCTCAGCGGTTTTTCACGGGCATATTTCGCGAGTTCCAGCATCGCATCCCAATGCAGCGTCGGCTCCCCGCCCCCGTGAAAGGTCACGGAAAAGTGGTCCATCCCTTGCTTCCGGGCATTGTCACAGACCAGGTCGATCGCTCTGCGGGCAAGGGCGGGGTCCAGGTCTAAATTGTTCGTTTCACCGCCATTGGCATAGCAGTAAATACAGCGCAGGTTGCAGCGGTTGCTCATCAGCAGCGCAGCGAAGGTCGGCTGAAATTCTTTAAGGTTTGGATCGGGAGGTTCCGGCGGATCGGGCTGCGTGAAGCCGATGGAATCGAAAAAGTCCAGCGCCTCCGGTTCGTCAGCAAGTGACTCTCTTTTCCATGTACCGCAAAATTGCTGTGCACAGTCTGCCATCGCCCGGTTGCCCAAAAACAGCAGTCCCCGCAGCGGACGATAAATCAGATATTTATCCTGAAACGGTATCAGATAAAGCGATTTCCCGCTCATTGATCCTCCCTCAGCTTCACCCCGGCATAACCGTAATTCCGTGCCGGTCCAAACAGCAGCCGTTCCGCAGTCTCCGTCAGCTCCGTTTCCGCCAGCCGGCGGTTCACCCGACAGCGGAAGCTCCCCGCATCCCTGGCATCAACGGACAAAGCCGGGCAGACATCCGGGCAACCCCGCGCACAGTGAAAACGGTTGAAACAGTGCTCACAGTCCGGATCCTCCCGGGAAAGTTTTTCAAAAAGAGCCTCATCCTGCATGGGATCCAGCTGTTTCTCTTCCGCCTCTTCCTGAGAGGAAACCGCGAAACAGGACGAGGCGCCTGCCGGCGGGACCAGATGGAGCGCCTGACGGAAGATCTGGCAAAAACGTCCATGGACCTCTCCGATCCGGCTGCCGCTGGAAACGATCTTTGCAGGTTTTTCAGATTGTGCCTTCAAGAAAGACTCACAAAAAACATCTGCAAGATCCGCATCAATGTGCTGATGATACACCGGCTCAATATGGATCTCCTCAGCGTCAAATCTTTCCGCTATGAAACCGGCAATTTCCGGGATCCTGCCGAAGTTTTCAGGCAGGACCGTCACCCGAAAGGATAGATTCTCTGAAATCCTGCTGATATTTTTGATTGTCCGCTCCAGGATCCGGAAGCTTTCCGAACCGTTCCGCAGCGGCCGCTGCCGGTTGTGGAGCTCCGGCGGACCGTCAACGGAAATACCCACCCTGTCAAAATGTGCAGCGATCCAGCGGGCTTTTTCCGGGTCCATGACGCCGTTCGTCGCGATATAGGAGCGGAATGGTACCTTTGCCTGTTTGCAGATCCATTGCAGATCCGTCAGCAGATCCGGAAGCCGCGAATCCAGTGAAGGCTCACCGCCGCCATGAAAGACAGCCGTGAACGGCTCACCCTTTTCCCGGCAGTTCCCGGCCACCTCACGGGCAGCAGCCATAATCAGGTCTTTGGACAGCCTGACACCTTCCCGATGGGCAGCTTTGGCAAAACAATAAGAGCAGTTCAGATTACAATCCAGCGTCGTATAAAGCGTCAGGCAGGTCGGCCGGTAATTTTCGGGATCATGCATCTGCTGCCAGATAGCCTGTGCAGAAAGCGCCGCCCGGATCAGGTAATGAGGCGTCATATCCTCACCGAAGGGAAGAGCTCCGGAAAGGATCCCCGTGATCTCCTCCGCCTCACGCTTTCGGGCGGCTGCAAGATACCCCGGAGCATAAAACAGCGTCAGGTCGCCGGCATTTCGGAAAAAGACCGGCGGGGATACCCCTTCGATCTGCCGGAACACGTCTTTATTCAGGACATCCGGGCTCACAGACACGCACCTCGCATAATTTCAAAAACACCGCCCGGACGAATGAGCGGGTCTTTTCCTCATCCCAGCCGGTATATTGCTGAACCTTAACAAAAACCTCCGACATCGGCTGTTCTCCGTTGAACTGGTTGAAGACAAACAACGCCGGTGAATCAAGCGAAAACAACGGGATCGGGTCAACAGCTGCGGAAGTCTCCGCGCAGACCATCCCTTTTTCCAGGCTGATTTTCGCCTTACGGTTGACAGCCGGGTAAAGCTCAGAGAACTGTGCAACGTCAAACTCCGTCAGGTCTTCGATACGGTAACTCGGCAGTCCCGCCCGGCTGCGCTTCCGTTCCGCAGCAGCATCCGCGGCAGCAGAAAACATCCCGCGGCGGGAGACCCTGATTTTCATCTCTCCGACGGTCTTCGGAAAATGTTCGGAATCGATCAGTGGCTTTTTCATCGATCCCCCATCGGCTGCAATCTGCGCAAACGGGCAGCAATACAGCCGCCGCAGCACTCTTCTGTCTCAAAATAAACACATTTTGAACATTCCGGATAAATCCCGAAAGTTCGCAGAGGCCTGATCCGTTCTGTCATCGCCTGAAAAGCAGCTTCGGCATCCGGAAAATCCGCTTGATTCAGCGAAAACAGGTTTGACAAACCGAAGCAGGGAATGATCCTGCCCCCGGTGCACAGATCCAGCACCGGCGAGCATCTGGAAATATAGCGGAACCCGTTTGCCGTGAGCCGATCAAAGGAATTTCCGAACATACAGCGGACAAACCCACAATCCGCATCCAGGCTGATCCCGTGTTCTGCTGTCAGAAAGGATTGCTCCAGCAGAGCCTGCCCAATCATCGGGTAACATTTCGGATGCAGCGCCCTGTTCGCTCCCTGCCAGGTCGGGTGAGCCAGTCCGATGCGGATGTTCCTGCGCAGTCGATAGTTTTCGATCCATGTCACAGCTTCCCGAAAGGAGAAAGCCGCCGAGGTCAGTGTATATCCCAATGACACACGTGGACCAAGCATCTCCAGTGTCTCCTGACGGATACGTAACTCCCGGTTTCCACATGATGCGCTCATATTGATCACCACGTTACAGACCTCCGGGTCCAGCGCGGCCAGGGCACTCCGTGCCGGCTTCGACATCACACCGTTGGAAAAAACCGTGACCGTACAACCTGCCTCGCGGCCGAGGTTTACAAATTTATCAAAACACGGGTGCATCGTCGGCTCACCACCGAGAAGCCGAAGCTCCCTGATCCCTCCCCGCAGTGTGAAATCCAGCCAGGCCCGAACCTCCGTTTCGTCCATCTGAAAGTGATTCTCACGAAGCATACGTCTGCGTGAATCGACAGCAAAGCAGAAGTCGCAGTGTGTGCTGCAGTAGTTGGTGATGATCTGATTTGCCATCAATTGCTCCCTTCCCGAAGCGCTGACCAAACCATCTCTATATCCGATTTGTTCATACCGGAATGATCCAGCTGAAATTTCAGGGATTCGTCTCCTTCCAGAACCTTAACAAAATTATCATAAGAACATGATGAACCGCAGTACGGGATATATTTCTGCTGTTCCGATATCGCGTCAGCAGCAGAACAGCCTCTGTCGGTTTCGTTCAGCCCGGACGTATCAGCAATAATGATCCGGGATCCATCCCGGAACCATCCCTGAGCCGAATCTGAAGGGAGAGGAGGCAATTCTTTGGGTTTCGGTGAATGATAACGATTCCAGGATTCTGTACCATATGCGGATAATACCATCGGGAAAGTATCCGGGCATTCAAGCCCGGCATCGCGAAAATCAGTCTGTTTTGTCACCCAGGCCCGGTAAACTTCATTTTCCAATATCTCATCCGACCGGTTCCGGCATCCAAGCTGATCAAGAAGCTGCCACAGGGTCAATATTTTTGTCATACAGCAGAAATCACCGTTCCGTTCCCGTGTCAGGACACAGCCGCCTGCGCAGTGCGCATAACAGAAACAACCCCGGCAGCTTTCCCGGTTTTCTTCGCTGGTTGCCCGCTGTTGCTCCAACAATTCTTCATCTATACGCATATTTTCGGAACTGACGTACCCAAAATACCGGCCGGACCCGTCAGTTTGCCGATTCTCCGCCAGCTGCCAGCAGCTGCCGATTTGTCCTTCCGGGTCAACGATCAGCGCATCTCTTCCCACCGGGCAGAGGGAATTTCTGCATTCACTGATATCACCCGAGGAATAAACCAATGGGATCTGCTTCGCTTTCAAAATTCGCTGCGCTGACGCCCATTGTCTTGCAAAGACCAACGGATCCGGCGACATCAAGCCGTTCTTTCGGGACATGGCGCTTTCGATCATCGGTTCCAGACAGACAGCACCCACCGTCCAGCGATCCGCAAGAAAGGCCGCCCATGCAGGAAGTTCTTCAACATTTTCCGCCGAGATACAGGAACGGATGATCAGTTCACAAGGACCTTTCGAGAAAATATCCGCGCTTCGGCAGACCGTTTGGAAAGACTCCCCGCCGTTCGCTCCCGGCCGCTGCCGGTTCTGTGAATCAGGAAACCCGTCCAGTGAAAGCACCACCGTATCCATGTTTTCCGCGATCCAGCGGGCTTTTTCTTCAGAATAAAATCCGTTCGTCGTCACCTCAAAACGGACCGGTACACCTGCTTTTTCAGCCTTTCGCCGGGCATAATTCACAGCAAAAAAGACCTCTTTGAACGCGGCAAATGGCTCTCCGCCGAAAAAATGAATATTCCAGTCAGCCGCCCCGCTCTTTCGCATGACTTCCGCATAACCGTCAACCGCCCGGCGGATCAGGTCAAAGGACATCACGGGATGGGCCTGCAGCGCAGCAAAATCACAGTAGGCACAATGCATCATGCAGTCCCGGGTCGGAACCAGACCGAGAAAACACGGATCAGGCACTCCGCATTTGCGGTCGGGACGGTTTCCCTCTTTTCGCAGTTCCCCAACCCAGGGAGCGCCTGCCGGAATCGGAGCTGAAGCGTCCTCAAGACAAACGGAAACTGCTGCTGCCATTGCCCGGTTGACCAGCGTCGAAATGCCGTGAAACGGCACATAAATCAAAACCTGGCTGCGGTTAATGGGGATGTACCACACATCAGCGGACACGGTTCACTCCCGGTCAGTTTTCGGAGACCGCACAGCGGAAGCCGCGGTCAAGACCGAAGGAAGTACCGATGCCATAGAAACGGTCAGTCGTCCGGGCGTTGTTTTCCCCGGTCTGGGCCGAACCACCGCGGATCACATAATAGTTTCCGTTTTCCGGACCTGTCGGGTCGATCGGCTGGTTCGTAACGCTGTACCAGTTTTCCTGATAGCGATCGGACACCCATTCCGAAACGTTTCCGCCCAGGTCATACACACCAAAAGCGCTGACATCCTCCGGGTTGGCATTCACCGCAAGGGTGTCATAATTTCCATTTCCGGAATAATTCAGATTTCCGGAGACAAAAGCCGCGCCCCAGGGGTAGGCAGTCCCTTCCGGACCCTTTGCCACATATTCCCATTCAGCCTCGGTCGGCAGACGCATCCCCGCCCATTCACAGTAAGCTGCCGCCTGCTGCCTGTCCACGGCAATCACCGGATAGTTGCTGAAAGCCGGATTCCCGTAATAGGAGGCCTGACGGAGGGATTTCGTCTCATGCGGTTCCGTACACGCCCCCTCAGCCACACACAGCGCATATTGCTCGTTATTGACTTCGTACGCGTCGATCCAGTAAGCCGAAAGCGTCACTTCGTGAACCGGCTTCTCGTCGATCTGTCCGTTGGTCACACCCATGTTGAAGACCGCGGATGGGATATAAACCATTTTTGCATTGTCCTTTGCCCGGACACCTTTGGAAGACCACAAGCCGGGGTTCAGCAAAACGTCCACATCGTCCTCGCTTACCTCAAATTTTTCCGGATCCAGCGAATTCATATCCACAAAACAGCGGAACCCGATGTTGTCAGCCGCGTAACCCGGGAACGTTTCTATTTCCGCATCAGGACCGGCAGCAGCCGGATAGCTGTTCCACGCACCGCCCAGGGCAACATCAGCGCCATCACCCTCCGGGGCTGTCCATTCCCAAACATTGCCGATCATCTGCACCATGCCATAAGCCGAAGACGGAGAACGGAAAGCAGTGACGGGAACCGTCAGCGCATGCTGATCTTCGGAATGGATGTAAGCGCGCCGGTTGGTACCGACGACATTGACCGATGAAGCCGTGACAGCCGCGTTATCGGCGAGTTTTGCAGCAGCTTTCCACTCATCAGCGCTCGGAAGCCGCATGCCCGCCCATTCACAATAGGAAGCCGCCTGACCGGAATTCACATAAACCATCGGCAGCTTGTCAGCAGCATTTTCCTCTTCGGGATAGGCAAGGCGGTAGAGCGCTTCCGGCAGCTCACAAACCCCGTCAGCCACACACGATTGATATTGCTCGACTGTCACCGCATAGACGGACGCCAGCACATCCTTTTCCGTCAGCAGCAAGATGGAACCGTCCTGCTTTGCGATGACCGCCTGTCCCGGTTTGACCTGCACAGCTGCCTTTTCCGGAACCGGTTCTGTCTCGGAAACAGAAGCAGCGATAGCAGAGGCTTTTCTGCCAACCGTTGTGTCAGATGCATCTTCTGTTGTTTCTTCTGTGACCGAAAGCTCAGCCTCAGCCACTTCAGCCGTCGGCAGCGGAACCGAAGGCCCCTCCACCACAACGATATCAGCTTCCGGAGTCTCGGCCCCTTCAACTGCCTCTTCCAACGGTTTTTCCCCTTCCGCAGTCCTTATCTCTGTCTTTACCGGAACAACAGTTTTGACATCCGCATCCGCCGGCGTCTTTTCCGCGTCCTTTTTGTCGGAAACCGGATCGGCTGCCGGAGTCTGTACCGGCACACTGACCTGAGCCGGTACAAAATCCTTAAGGGAAGCAAGGCCGTTCTCACTCACCGTCTGAAAAGCCGCCATCACCGTTTGGTGCGTTCCGGTCCTCAGGATCTCACGGTTCAGGAACCAGCCACCGACAGCAAGCAGCACAAAGACCACGAAAAACCAGCCTCCGTTCCGGGGCTTTGCGGCAATTGTCACGATATTGTCGAAGGCGCCGAGCAGGTCATTTTCCCCGCGGGCACGCTTGAGCCGGCGCAGAAGATCTTCATAACCGCCCTTCTGCAGCAACCAGATCAACAGAATAAAGGAGCCGATCACCGGGATCAGCCCGAGCAGCAGCCACCAGCCGCTTTTCGGCAGGGAATGCAGACGGCGGACGGTTGCTGACCAAACCGGAATGACCATCAGCAGAAAATAAAAGCACCAGAGCGGCAGCACCCAGGGAATATAAATTTTCGAAAGCATGCCGGTCTCATCTGCAATATTGAGCGCAGCGGGCAGCAGGTCATTTTTATTCAGCAGGAAAAAGATACCGGGCACAAGCGGTATCAGCAGGATCAGCCAGTGAATGATCATCGCCATCCAATAGACACCGCGTTTCATGAATCCGGAGAAATTTGCATAATTCCGAAACAGACTGAAATATGACTTCATAAGACACCTCCCATCTCTGCGAATACCGTTCGATCCTCACTCTAAAAACACGTTCCGGCTGCTCACAGAGACTTTGTATGCTTTTCTTATCTGGGTATTATATCAAAAGAATGAAAAGCGGGAAAAGGTGCAGCACATTCTGATTCGTCAGTATAATTTTCAAATTTCTCAATTTGTTAGTGTATAATTGTAAAGAAGACATCCAACACGTCCCTGGCGTGTTTAATTTATGAGGAGAAATTTCATGATCTATACATCCGAAGTCGAGAATATGTGCTGCGTTCTCAAGGGCGCGGACCATGGCCCGGCCCCGATCCCGGAAGAAGGAAAATGGGTTCAGGCAAAGGAAATCAAGGATATCAGCGGTCTGACCCATGGTATCGGCTGGTGCGCTCCGCAGCAGGGCTGCTGCAAGCTCTCCCTGAACGTTAAAGACGGCATCATCCAGGAAGCCCTGGTGGAAACCATCGGCTGCTCCGGCATGACCCATTCCGCCGCGATGGCCGCAGAGATCCTGCCGAAGAAGACCATCCTCGAAGCGCTGAACACCGACCTGGTCTGTGACGCCATCAACACCGCCATGCGCGAACTGTTCCTGCAGATCGTCTACGGCCGCACCCAGACAGCTTTCTCCGAAGGCGGTCTGCCGATCGGCGCCGGACTGGAAGACCTGGGCAAGGGGCTGCGCTCCATGACCGGTACCACCTACGGCACCGCCGCAAAGGGTCCGCGCTACCTGGAATTGACCGAAGGTTACATCACCCGCCTCGCTTTGGATGATGAAAACGCCATTATCGGCTATGAATTCATCCACCTCGGCAAGATGATGGAAATGATCAAGAAGGGCGAAGATGCCAATGAAGCGCTGAAGAAAGCCAAAGGTCACTATGGTCGCTTCGACAACGCGCCGAAATACATCGACCCGAGACACGAATAAGAGGAGGCTTGGAAATGGCACTGTTTGAAAGTTACGAACGCCGTGTTGACAAAATCAACGCCGTTATCAAAGAATATGGCATCAACAGCATCGAAGAATGTGCTGAGATCTGCAAGGAAAAGGGCATCGACCCTTATACCATCGTGAAAGAAACCCAGCCGATCTGCTTTGAAAACGCCTGCTGGGCATACACCGTCGGCTGCGCCATCGCCATCAAATCCGGCGTGAAGACTGCCGCGGACGCCGCGAAGATGATCGGCGTCGGTCTGCAGGCCTTCTGCATCCCCGGTTCCGTCGCGGAAGACCGCAAAGTCGGTCTCGGCCATGGCAACCTCGGCTCCATGCTGCTGAGCGAAGAGACCAAGTGCTTCGCTTTCCTGGCCGGCCACGAATCCTTTGCTGCCGCAGAAGGCGCGATCAAGATCGCCCTGAACGCCAACAAAGTCCGCAAGAACCCGCTGAAGGTCATCCTGAACGGTCTCGGTAAAGACGCCGCCATGATCATTTCCCGCATCAACGGCTTCACCTATGTCCAGACCAAGTTCAACTACTTCACCGGTGAACTTGAGATCGTCCGCGAGATCCCCTATTCCGACGGTGACCGCGCGAAGGTCCGCTGCTTCGGCGCTGACGACGTCCGCGAAGGCGTCGCCATCATGCACCACGAAGGTGCGGATGTTTCCATCACCGGGAACTCCACCAACCCGACCCGCTTCCAGCACCCGGTCGCCGGCACCTACAAGAAGGAATGCAACGAGATGGGCAAGAAATACTTCTCCGTCGCTTCCGGCGGCGGTACCGGCCGCACCCTGCACCCGGATAACATGGCAGCCGGTCCGGCTTCCTACGGCATGACCGACACCATGGGCCGCATGCACTCCGACGCCCAGTTCGCCGGTTCCTCTTCCGTTCCCGCCCACGTGGAAATGATGGGCTTCATGGGCATGGGGAACAACCCGATGGTCGGCGCCACCGTCGCCTGCGCAGTCGCAGTCGCGAGCGTCATGTAAAATAACCAAAACGGAGCACACGGAGACTGCTCTGCTGCTGCAGCGAAGTCTGCACAACAGGGCTGTATCCAGTGATGCGTTCCGGTTTCTGAACAGGTAAAATGGAAAATCCAAAACAGGAGGAATTTCGGTTCCTCCTGTTTTTTGTCATATTTTTCATCATCCCATTTGACAAAGACCTGAGCCTGTGTTTTAATAACCTTAACAAATTAATATCGCCCCTGAGGCGCTCTTATCCAGAGAGGCGGAGGGACCGGCCCTTTGAAACCTCGGCAACCGATCTGAACAGATCAAGGTGCTAATTCCGGCAGATAAACAATCAAATCTGGAAGATAAGAGGGCACGGACACAATCAAAAAGCGTGAGCCCCCTTAGAGTCCAGGGGGGCTTTTTTTATAGGAGAGAAAACACTATGTCTACTTTTATGAACTCACCGAAGTTCTTCTTCACGTCCGAATCCGTAACCGAAGGTCACCCCGACAAGATGTGCGACCAGATCAGCGATGCGGTCCTGGACGCCTGTCTCGAACAGGATCCCTATTCCCGGGTCGCCTGCGAAACCTTCACGAAGACCGGTTTTGTCATGCTCGCCGGCGAAATCACCACCCAGGCCTTTGTTGATTTCGACCACCTTGTCCGCAAGGTCGTCAATGAAATCGGCTATGACCGCGGGAAAAAAGGCTTTGACGGCAACACCTGTGCAGTCATGTCTGCCATCTGCAGCCAGTCACCCGATATCGCCATGGGCGTCGATGCCGCCCTTGAAAAGAAATCCGGCGAAATGGCCGACGAAGACATCGAAGCGGTTGGCGCCGGCGACCAGGGGATCATGTTCGGCTACGCCTGCAATGAGACCGCAACCCTCATGCCGATGCCGATCTTCCTCGCCCATCGCCTGTGCGAACAGCTGACCAAAGTCCGCAAAGACGGCACACTGCCGTGGCTGCGTCCGGACGGCAAGAGCCAGGTCACGATCGAGTATGCCTACGGCAAACCGAAGCGCGTCGATACCGTTCTGATCTCCACCCAGCATGGGGAAGAAGTCAGCCAGGAAGAGATCCGCGAAGCTGTCATCAAATATGTGATCGACCCGGTCCTTCCGAAGGAAATGGTCGACGATCAGCTCAAGATCTATGTCAACCCCACCGGCCGCTTCGTTATCGGCGGACCTATGGGCGATGCCGGACTGACCGGACGCAAGATCATCGTTGACACCTACGGCGGCATGGGCCGTCATGGCGGCGGCGCCTTCTCCGGCAAAGATTGCACCAAGGTGGACCGTTCCGCTGCCTACGCAGCCCGCTGGGTCGCCAAGAACATCGTCGCCGCGGGTCTGGCGGACCGCTGTGAAGTCCAGCTTTCCTACGCCATCGGCGTGGCAAAGCCGCTCTCCATCAACGTGGAGACCTTCGGCACCGGCAAGATCGACGACATGAAGATCGCCGGGATCATCGACGAACACTTCGACCTGCGTCCGGGCGCCATCATCCGTGACCTGAACCTGCGCCGCCCGATCTACCGCAAGACCGCTGCCTACGGTCACTTCGGCCGCGAAGATGCCGATTTCACCTGGGAAAAGACCGACAAGGCTGCTGAGCTCAAAGCCGCCGCGGGCCTTTAGAAATAAATAATAAAAAGAGAGATCTGTTGATCAATATCGCAGATCTCTCTTTTTTATATACGATTAAACCTTTCGGATCATTACAACATTGGTAAATATCGTTTTTGATCTGCCTCAGATATCTTCAACGCATTCATTGCCTGCTGCGCAGTCAATTTCAAAGTTTCCATCATCGTTTTGATGTTCGAAACCTTTTCCTCTTCGCGGCCTTCTTTTCGGCCTTCTATTTTAAATAACTCCATTGTTTCCGCTTCGTTATATTCTGTCAGTAACATACCCTTAACCTCCGTTCTGTGAAGAATCAAAAATGGCTTAATCAAAAATTCATCCGGCATTGCAGTGATTGCCTGATCAACCGCACTGCTGAATCCATCCGTATCATTCGTAATATTGTTCTTCCTGACCTCTGCAACCAGCCAGGAATACTCCATCAACGGTTTACAATCCTTCATCAATTTTAGATTTTTTCCGTAATTCACATTCAACATTTTGACACGAACTTCGATATCCGACCTTTCGCCCTCAGAAAACGAATCGCTAAGCTGCAAGATCATTTCATCTTGCTGGTCAAGCGTCCCATTATAGAAAACAATCAATTTCGGTACGGGCAGCTGAAGGATAGAGCTGCCATATTTGTTCAAATTATGCTGTTTTATATATCTTTCAAACAAATTTCCTGCATACTGCATCATTCGCAGCGGCATATTCGGATTATAGGTTGATTGCTGCTCATACAGGTTCATCTCATCAGAAATAATAAAAGACACGTCATTATGCATTCCAAGATACATGATTTCTTTGATAGTCGTGATTTCGATGGCAGACGGATCATCGTATGCAGAGTCATTCACTGCATTATAAAGACTGAGCGTCCATGCCCTGTTCTCTTCGGAACCGAATAAAAAGTTGAACAATCTGTCTTTGTATTGAATATTGTCCTCAGCCATAACCAATTTCCCTTCCTGATTTATATTTTACACGATTTAAAATGCTTTTTCAAGACCTGAAACATAGACAACACCGTCAATATATTGCAAACAACTCTATGAATCTGCGGTACAATTGAGGCAAGGAGTAATATCATGATCTTAGACATCGTTCAAATCGGTGATCCCGTTTTACGCAGAAAAGCACACAAAATCACACAAATTGACCGCGACATCCGGCTTCTCGCGGAAGACATGGTGGAGACTCTCCGCGATTCCGGCGGTGTCGGTCTTGCCGCGCCGCAGGTCGGCGAATCCATCCGCATGATCGTGGTGGAATATCCCGAAGATGACAGCGTGGAAGATTCCCCGAAGAAGACCTATAAAGTCATCAACCCCGAAATCATCTGGCGCTCGGAAGAGACCGTGGATGGCGATGAAGGATGTCTCTCCATCCCCGGCTACGTCGGTACCGTAACAAGAAATGAATCCATCAAGGTCAAAGGCCTCAGTGTCTTCGGACGCCCGCTGAAGATCAGCGCCTCCGGCTGGCTGGCCCGCATCTTCCAGCATGAGATCGACCATCTGGAAGGCATCTGCTACATCGACCGCGCCACAGCCATCTACCAGCCCTCGGAAGAGAAAGAAGACAACAGCGAAAGCGCCGATGAGGCAGCCGCAGACAGCGCGGAGACTCCCGCAGCAGCCCCGAAAGCGGCTGCCGAAGCACAGCCGGCATCTCCTGAGACTCAGGCCTGAGCCTCAGGGACGCTTCCCCGCACATAACAGACGCCTGTGATCCTCAGACACCTTTCCCTCAGCAATTTCCGCTCCTATCTCCGCCTGGATACCGACATACCCCGGCGGATTCTTTTGTTATCCGGCGGCAATGCCCAGGGAAAGACGACCCTGCTGGAATCCCTTTTTTACTGTGCCTCCTTCTCCAGTCCACTTTCTGCTGCGGACCGGCAGCTGATTCATTTCAATGTACTGAATGACCCGGTCGCGGTCGCACGCATGATCGTGGAGTTCGAACGGGAGGGAGCCTCCCACCGCATGGAAGTCCGCATCATTCTCGAAAACGCGGAAAAAGGCGGACGGACCCGCAAGGAGATCCTCCTTGACGGAATCAAATCCAGTGCACAGAAAGCCATCGGGACCTTTCCCTGCGTGCTCTTTCTGCCCCAGATGACCCGTATTCTCGAAGGGCCGCCCGACGAACGCCGCCGCTACATGAACATCATGCTCTCCCAGTCCGTTCCCGGATACGCCCGGGCGCTCTCGGAACAAAAGCAAATCCTCACCCGCCGCAACGCGCTGCTGAAGCTGCTGGCGGAACGGCGCACGGACCCGTCTCAATTGGATTACTGGGATATGATGCTTGCGCAGCGTTCGGCCATCCTGATCCGCCAGCGGGCAAACGCACTGCTTTCCTTAAAGAAATTCGCGCAGGAGATCCATCTTCAGCTCACCGATTCGCATGAGCTGCTGAGTCTGTCCTATCTGCCCGGGTTTGACCCGCTCCATCCGGACTTATATGTCGGGAAACCCGCACAAAACCCGGTCAAGGAGGAAGCAATTTTCAGTCTCAGCGACGACGAGATCATACACAGCTATACCCGTTACCTTAAAGAATTTCGTGAAAATGACATTCGACGTGGATCCACATCGGTCGGCGCCCATCGGGATGACTTTTCCATCTTTTCCTCCGGCATCGACCTGTGCACCTACGGTTCCCGCGGTCAGGTCCGCACCGCACTGCTTTCTCTGAAGCTCGCCGAAATCGAATGGATGAAGGAGCACACCGGCACCTCGCCGCTGCTGCTGCTGGATGAGACACTGGCGGAACTGGATGAAAAACGCAGCCTGGACCTGCTCAGCCGTCTGGAGCAGTATGATCAGGCGATTCTGACCACCACCGACCAGACCCATTTTCCCACATCCTTCACTGAAAACAACACCATCTGGCAGGTGAACGGAGGGGTGATAAAAAAATAAAAACGAAGCACAACGAGACGTTTCTGCTGCTGCGGCCTCAGCCCGCACAGCAGGGACGTATCCTGTTGTGCGCTTATATGGCGCAACACATGATACAGCCCTTGCGTGTCGGCTTCGCGACAACGCAAGGGCCGTCTCTGTGTGCTTCGTTAATTAATTATCAGCCCGATTATAACAGTCTTTCATGGTTTTGGTAGATTCCAACAGGACCTTGTTCAGGGTATCCGTGGTCTGTTCTTTTGCCATCTCGCAGAGCTTCCGGTTGGCCTCTTCCATCAAATCAAATTTTCCGCTTTCGATCATCTTCCGGTCATATTCCCGAATGATCTGACGTCCTTTGGAATTCATCGCCTTATGGTAGCGTTCGATCAACTGGACGCAGGTATTGTAATCATGGTCCGCCAGTGCAGCGATCAGACGGCTGCCCCAATAGAAATTTTCGGTGGAAGTATCCAGCGTTACATTGCTCAGATACGCAGGCAGGCGGGAAACATTGGTATAGACCGGCAGCATGGAACTGAACGTGGTCGGGCCGAAGCAGATCCATTCCACGCCCTTGAGCGGATCCGGCACATCACTGCGGATCTGGCAGATGGAAGTCACCCCGGTGCGATTGATGCCAATGGAGCGGTACATGCCGCGTTTGCCGGTATCATGATTGGTGTAGGGATTGTAGGGCGTGCCCTGATAGTGTGAGGAGAGCAGGTATTTCACATCCTCAGCGGTCACCTTGCGGTCCGGAACCATGGACCAGGGAATGTTGTCCGATTCCGGAGTAAAATCAGCATCCTCACCGTCCCATTTGTAATCCCGCGGGATCAGATAACGGGCCATGAACCAGGCACGCGGTGTATTGTAGATATGATCCATATCACTGCGGGACCCGAAAATATCACGGAGATTCCAGTAAAATTCATTTTTGTCGTTATTGTTGCAGTCCAGATGGTTCTCTTTGATGAAATCCAGCAGATCCGCAGAGCACAGGTGTTCCTTCTTTTCACCGAAGGCGTCATCAAAATCGAAATCATCCATGCCGAACTGGTTCGGGTTGATCACCACGCGGTCATCCGGAACCCGGCGGGCGACCCAGTGATGACCGCCGATGGTTTCCAGCCACCAGACCTCGTTCTCATCATTGAAAGCGATGCCATTCATCTCATAGGTACCGTACTGCTCCAGCAGCCACCCCAGACGTTCTACGCCTTCGCGGGCGCTGCGGATATAAGGCAGCACCAGCACGACAATGTCTTCCTCACCGATCCCACCCGGGACTTCCTTCTTCCGTCCTTTGGCTTCCTGCAGCTCCACCAGCGGATCAGCCGCCAACACCCGGGGATTGGATGTGATGGTTTCGGTGGCGGTCATGCCCACGTTGGCTTCGTTGATGCCGGTGGCAGCCCAGATGCCCTTTTTCGGGTCCACGCTGGGACTGGCCGTATAGCGCATCGGGTTATCAGGCAGTTCGATCTCCACATGGGAGAGGACGCTTTTATATTTGCGGGGCTGCTTTTTCGGCTCCACGACGACCATCTTTTTCACGTCAAAATGCCCGTCATCGGTACGGGCAATCATTGTTGAATTATCATTGCTGGCAAGCTTGCCAACCAGAATCGTTGTACAGGACATTTGCTCCCTCTTTAGTAGGTTGAGGCATTGTAGAAATAATTATAGGAATAGAATCCGCAGGGACCGAGGTCACTGATCCACAGGGCGATCGGACTCACACCGTAAAGGTTAGAGGGGATCGTGAAGGTCAGTGTCTGCGGAGCGCCGTCACCGGTCTCAAAGGTTCCGACCTGGGTTCCGGAGAATGTCGTGGAGACCACAGGCTGTCCGTCAGGACGCGGAGCGGGTCCATGAGGTTTATCGGTATTCGGGAAGCCCGGCACATGCGGGGATTCCACCGGATCCAGCATATAAAACTGCGGATAATCGTCACTGTAAGTGATCGGGCGCGGTTCCGGGCGGGAAGGTTCGCGGCGTTCCGGTTCATGGCGATCCGGTTCATGATGACGCGGATCCCTCGGTTCCGGAGACCAGGTGGCGACATAAACACCCATGGAAACGGAGAAGGCGCTGTTGGCCGGGAAGTTGGCAGTGGTGAAGGTGACGGAGGTGTTCCGGGTCACGGCGTCAATGGAAACGGTCGGTGTCACTGCATAGTTGCAGGTCACGGCAGGAACTGCAGCCACAGGCGCTTCTTCAACAGCGGGGACTTCTTCAGCAGGTTCCTCAGCAGGGACTGTGTCAGCAGGTTCATCAACAGGTTCTTCCGCAGGAACTGTATCGGCTGGTTCTTCCACCGGTTCTTCCGCCGGTTCTTCCGCAGGGACTGTGTCAGCCGGTTCTTCTGCCGGTTCTTCCGCAGGGACTGTGTCAGCCGGTTCTTCGACCGGTTCTTCTTCCGGAATGTTGGCGAAGTTTCCGAAGATCTTGCCGCCGTTTTCATCCTTCAGCAGCAAGTTGATGGTCGGTTCACCCTGGAATTTTTCAGGGATATGAATGGTGATGCCCAGCGCACCGCCTTCCTGGCTGCTGAACTTCGCCACAGCGATATAGGTGTTCGGATCGTCGGGTGTACCCATGCCGACGGTGTAGGCAGTCTCTGCAGGGAAATCTTTGGTGACGAGAACGACGTAATCGTCCGTCACAACTTCAGAGATCTTGAAAGCCGGCGTACCGGGTTCCTGCGCCATAGCGCTGCCGAAAACCGTCATCAGGATCGCAAACAGGCTCAGCAGTAAAAATAATTTGGTTCTTTTCATTTGATTTTCCTCCTGTATCCGCCGGTTTAAAATCGGCAGTAAGCTAACAACTTTAAGGGAGCAAGAAACGCGCCAGAGAAATAAGAAATAAGAAATAAGAAATAAGAAAATGAAGAAGGAAGCACATTGAGGACGGGCCTGATCAACAGGCCCGTCCTCTCTTTGATGTGTAGTATAAAGTAATAAAACGCTGATAAAAATGTGCCGTTGGGGACGGTTCCTTCCGTCACCATGAGGTGACTACAGGCAACCGGCCCCAACGGCACACGAATCAGCGCTTCCGAAAGATCAATGAATCGGGTATGCGGCGATGACACGGCGGCTGGCATACCCGCCTTCCGGAGATTCATCCTCGCAAGTCAGCAGGGTCAGGGAGCCGTCATAGCGCTTCGCGATGCTTTCGACGGCGGCACTGTCGGCGGCAGCGATCTTCTCGCTGGCATAGACCTTGAAGGATCTCAGCGCATTCCCGGCGTCCGTCACGAAGATCATGTCACCCTTGTCAAGTGCGGAGAGCAGGGCAAAGGGACCGGCTTCCGTGGTGTTCAGGTGGTTGTGACCGGTGAGGACGGTGAAGCCTTCACCCGGTTTCGCGGAGCCTTCCAGCATACCGGCTGCATTGCCGAGCCATTCCACCGGGTACTGCCCGTCGGTATACGGCACAGTCACGATGTCCGTCATCACATCCAGGGTCGGGATCTGCAGCGTC
>JAFRIR010000039.1 GCA_017432685.1 Flexilinea sp.
ATTTCGGGATCCATGATCGCGTTCATGACAACGGTGATGGGTTTCGCGGTGTCTGCGGAAGCAGGCTTGAATGAGTCTCCGTCAAAGAAAACCAGAACCCTGTCATAAGGCCTGGTACTCTTAATACCTGACATCTGAAACCAGATACCTGATACCTGTTACTCCGTAAACAAAGCTGTCGAATAATAGCGGTCGCCGCTGTCCGGCAGAAGCGCTACCATCAATTTTCCTTTGTTTTCCGGACGTTTAGCCAGTTCAATGGCTGCATGCAGGGCAGCTCCGGAGGAGATACCGACGGAAATACCTTCCTTTTTTGCCAGCAACTTACCGGCGGCAAATGCATCTTCATTGATGACCGGGAAAATTTCGTCATAAACTTTTGTGTTCAAAACATCCGGGACAAAACCAGCCCCGATACCCTGGATCTTGTGAGCGCCTGACTTTCCTTCAGAGAGTACCGGAGAACTCGCCGGCTCCACTGCCACGACTTTCACAGCCGGGTTCTGTTCCTTCAAATATTCTCCAACGCCGGTTACGGTACCGCCGGTTCCGACACCTGCAATGAAGATGTCAACCTTACCGTCAGTATCTTGCCAGATCTCCGGTCCGGTGGTCGCTTTATGAATGGCCGGATTGGCCGGGTTGACGAACTGCCCGGGAATGAAACTGTTGGGAATCTCAGCGGCCAGTTCATCTGCTTTGGCAATAGCGCCTTTCATGCCTTTGCTTCCGTCAGTCAGGACGATCTCAGCTCCGTAAGCCTTCAAAATATTGCGGCGTTCTACGCTCATGGTTTCCGGCATGGTCAGGATGATTCGGTAACCCTTTGCAGCTGCAATTGCTGCCAGACCGATCCCGGTGTTCCCTGATGTTGGTTCAATGATGACGGAATCCTTTTTCAGAAATCCTTTCTCCTCTGCATCCTCGATCATGGCTTTGGCAATGCGGTCCTTCACAGAACCTGCAGGGTTGAAGTATTCGAGTTTTACAGCAACTGTTGCATCCAGCTTCAGTTCTTTTTCAAGATTTACAACTTCTACCAGCGGCGTGTTGCCGATTAATCCCAATGTACCTTTATAAATAGCAGACATTTTATTCCTTCTTTCTTTTATATGATCACGGGCTCATGGTCTGTGATAAAAAAATAATTGTAACTTTTAGAACCCCCATGACGCATCACGGGATACAGCCCTGCTGTGCCGGCTCCACGTCACCAGCAGAGCAGTCTCCGTGTGCTTCGAACTGGATTGGGACAATTTATATTATGCTAATGCAGAAAACCCGTTCTCCAGGTCAGCAATGATATCATCAATGTGCTCGGTGCCGATAGACAATCGAATCGTATTCGGTTTGATACCTTGATCCAGCAATTCTTTTGTTGAAAGCTGGGAATGGGTGGTCGAAGCCGGATGGATCACAAGGCTTTTTACATCAGCGACGTTAGCCAACAGGGAGAATACCTTCAGGTTGTCAATAAATTTCCATGCTTCATCCTGTCCACCTTTGATCTCAAAGGTGAAAATCGAGGCGCCGCCATTCGGGAAATATTTTTCGTACAGTGCATGATCCGGATGGTCTGGCAGGGAAGGATGGTTTACTTTTTCAACCAGCGGATGGGAATTCAAATATTCCACCACCTTCTTTGTGTTTTCAGCATGGCGTTCCAGCCGCAAAGAAAGCGTTTCAATACCCTGCAGCAGCAGAAATGCGTTGAATGGGGAGATTGCCGCACCGGTATCCCGCAACAGAATCGCCCGCACGTAAGTCACGAAAGCGGCAGGACCTGCTACATCATAAAACGATACACCGTGATAACTCGGGTTTGATTCTGCGATGTTCGGGTATTTTCCGCTGGCTTTCCAGTTGAATTTACCACCGTCAACAATGATGCCGCCAAGAGTGGTTCCATGCCCGCCGATGAATTTTGTAGCGGAATGTACCACGATGTCAGCGCCGTGTTCAATCGGACGGATCAGGTAGGGAGTGCCGAAGGTGTTATCGATGACCAGCGGAAGTCCGTGTTTGTGAGCAATTTCAGCAATAGCATCGATATCCGGAATATCGCTGTTCGGATTTCCCAGTGTTTCGAGATAGATCGCCCGGGTATCTGCTTCGATGGCATTTTCGATTTCATTCAGGTCGTGGGCATCAACAAAGGTGGTTCGTATGCCATATTGGGGCAGTGTGTGTTCCAAAAGGTTAAAGCTGCCGCCATAAATGGTTTTCTGGGCGACAATGTGACCGCCGTTTGCTGCCAGCGCTTCGATCGTATAAGTGATGGCTGCGGCTCCGGAGGCCAGAGCCAGTGCGGCGCTTCCGCCTTCCAAAGCGGCAATGCGCTTTTCCAACACGTCCTGGGTGGAATTCGTCAACCGTCCGTAGATGTTCCCTGCATCCGCAAGGCCAAAACGATCAGCTGCGTGTTGACTGTTGCGGAAAACGTAGGATGTTGTCTGGTAGATCGGCACCGCGCGGGCATCTGTTGCCGGATCCGGCTGTTCCTGTCCCACATGTAACTGCAATGTTTCGAATTTATATTCGCTCATTATAATCTCCTGTGTTATTAAAAAATCCCGGCAGACTGTTGTTTCTGTCGGGATTCAGACCAATCCAATACCAAAATCAATCAAAAATTTCCCGGCGGCACATACATATACAACACATATCCATAGACATACACCACATTTTTTTCATGGTAAATTGGCTTTTGTTGTTCATTTTCTGTACCTCCTGTTGGTCAATTTGTTTGATGTTGTGTATAATAATGCTAAATACCTACTATGTCAATAGGAATTAGAAAAATTTGTGATTTTTCATTACATATTGATATAATAGGCTATTAAGAAGTGGAGAAAACCGATGATATCTACAAAGGGACGGTATGGATTGAGGGTGATGATTGACCTGGCTGAAAACGAAGGAGGCAAGCCTGTTCCGCTTAAAGATATTGCAGAGCGGCAGGCTATTTCGAAAAAGTATCTGGAGATCATCGTAAAAGAATTGGTGAATGCAGGATTTGTTATCGGTACCAGCGGCAAGGGCGGAGGCTATAAACTCAGTCGGGATCCCCGGAATTATACTGCAGGCGAAATTCTCGAAGTTTTGGAAGGAACTCTTGCCCCGGTTGCTTGTCTGCGGTGCGGTGCAGAATCCTGCAAGCGGGAATCCTTTTGCAAAACACTTCCCATGTGGAAAGAATATGCCCAAATGACACATGACTTTTTCTACAAGAAATCTTTGATGGATCTTGCTGAATCATAACCAGTATCCTGTTTTGTGCTGTTGGTTTTCTGAACAGTTACGATTTTTGTTTCTTTGTTGTTATAGAATAGTTAATCAGTGATTTTTCAAATTCCGTCTATTAATAGTATAATTTTTGCGGTCTTATGGAGACAGGCGAAAGAGTGTCATGGAAAAAGTCAATACGATCGGAAAAATTTATACCACAAAAGAACTGATACGGTTCGCCGCACCGCCGGTGCTGGCGCAGTTTTCCATGTCGCTGCTTTCGACACTGGATGACGGTCTGTTCCTTTCCCGTTATGTCGGTACCAATGCGCTGGCTGCCTTCAGTATAGCCTGGCCGGTCTTCATGACATTCATTGCCATATCTGAGCTCTTCAACGGGGCTTCCGTCTTCTGCTCAACCAAAATGGGTGAAGGAAAGGAAGACGAAGCGAACAGAAACTTTACCTCCGTCATTATTATGGCAGCGCTTTTCGGCTGCGTTGTTTCTTTGCTTGACTTTCTATTTCTGGACCCGCTCATTGTTTTCCTGGGCGGCACAGAAATTCTATTCCCTTATATAAAAGCTTTTCTCTCCATTGGCGTATGGTATATCCCACTGGTACTGGTAAATCATATTTTTGCCCGTTTTTATGTTCCGGCGGGAAATTCCAGAATGTCGCTTTATATCACCCTGATCAACTCCTTATGCAACTTTTTCTTTGATTGGCTCTTCATTGTCCGCATGGGGCTCGGTATGACCGGGAGCGCTTGTGCGAACCTGATCGCGAATATTGTTGTGTTCATCATCGGGGTGATTTTTTTCAGCAGGAAAAGCAGTGAGATCCATTTCTCCCGCCCGGATGGCAGCATGTTTTCCACCGTGTGGCAGAGCATTCGCTTCGGTTTTCCTCCTTTCCTGACCAACGTGGCGGTCGCGGTCAACACATTCATCGCTAATCAGGTGCTGCTTTACGTATCCGGGGAGGACGGTGTTTCTGCTTATACGATCATCAATAACATACAATTCATGTTCATGAGCGGTGTATGGGGACTTACCGGTGCGGTTTCACCGATCGTCAGCTATGCTTATGGGGAAAAGAACAGGGAAAAGATCCGCACGATCATTCGTCAAATCATTACGGTGACCGGTGGACTGATCATCCTGATCATTCTCTCTTACCTTTTGGGAAAGACCCCGCTGCTGAAGATCTACCTGAAGAGCGATGCCAGTGAACATGTCCGGCGGATGGCAAATCAGGGACTGACGATTGCACCGATTGGTTTTCTCTTCTTCGGTTATAACGTGCTGGCAATCGATACCTTTCTGGCGCTGCATCAAAAAAAGACGTCAACGATCCTTTCTGTGCTTGAAAATATTGTCTTTGCCAACCTGACGATTCTGACCCTGCCTTATCTGTTCGGAGTGACCGGAGTCTGGTTTGCCTTCCCCGTAGCTGAGATCCTTACGTTTGGCGGAACGTTATATTTTATGCTGCGCAGCCGGTCCCTTTACTTTTAGCATTTCAACCAATTCCAATTGAAAACCATAATTTGTTACATTTGTCAGACAATTTTAGTGATTGATTGACAGTGCTATTTCCCCGGTCTTTGGGTAAAATGGATTAAATTAATGAAAAATCATACAGAAACGGGGGACGTCATATGAAGGGTGCATATGTCCACAAAAGAGAAAAATTGAGTGATGTCACGCGGGATCTTGCTGCGGTAGCAATGGGAAGGAAAGCGGCTGACCTTTTGATCAAAAATGGCAATCTTGTCAACGTCAACGTGGGGTATATCCAGAAAAATATTGATGTTGCCGTATCGCACGGTTTTATCGCTTATGTGGGTCCGAATGCGAAGATCCTGACGGATGAACATACGCGGGTCGTGGATGCCACAGACCGCTATATCGTTCCCGGTTTTATTGATGGTCATATGCACATTGAAAGCTCCATGCTCGATCCGCGGAACTTTGCCTGCGGTGTGCTCCCGAACGGGGTCACGACCATCTGTCCCGATAATCATGAAATCACGAACGTTTTTGGAATGAAGGCGGTGAAGCTGTTTCACGATGTAATGGAGGGCGTTCCGATAAAATGTTTCCTCGCTATGCCGGTTTGTGTCCCTGCGCTGCCGGGTTTGGAGGATGCCGGCGCGATCATCAGCCCGGAAGATGTGGCGTCTGCCTACGACCGGGGCTGGGCACAGCTGCAGGGCGAACAGATGAATTTTGTCGGTATGATCAACGGTGATGAAAACTCTCATGCCATTAACAAAGAAACATTGGATGCCGGCGTAGTGGCGACGGGACACTATCCTTCGCTTGAGCTGGAACAGGGGTTGAATGCCTTTATCGCCACCGGACAGAACGCCTGTCATGAACTGACGGACAAAGCAGGGACCCTTCGTCGGGCCGAACTGGGCATGTATGCGCAGATGCGCTATGGGACCGCAGGATATGACATGCCGAATGCAATCAAGGCTTATACCGACAACCCGGGAATCGATGACCGCTTCTTTTGCATGGTTACGGATGATGTGGATCCGGCGACGGTTTATCATGACGGGCAGCTGCTGCGTGTGGTGAGGACTGCGATTCAACAGGGAGTCCCCCCCGTCAAGGCGATCCAGTATGTGACCATCAACGTGGCACAGATGCTGGAAAAGGCTCGTTGGATCGGTTCGATTTCTCCTGCCAAAGCCGCGGATATCCTGATCGTCAGTGACCTTCCGGGGATGGTGATCGATGAAGTTTACAGTGATGGTGTGCTGGTTGCGGAAAACGGGAAAATGACCGTAAATGTGGAGCCCTATGATTATCCGGAATGGGCACTGCATTCGGTCCATCTGGATGTCTTGTCTCCGGATTTCTTCCGGATCTCTGCAGAGGGGCAGGAAAAGCCGCAGGTCCGCATTATGGACTGTATTCCCAATGAACTGAACATTCCTGAGAAGATGATCGAGATGATCGCTGTGGAGGGGGAGTTGAAAGCTGACCCGGACCGGGATCTTGCCAAGATTTTTGACATCTATCGGCATAGTCCGGATTTTGGTGTGACCCATACGTATGGCGTCGGGTTCATCCGCGGGATCGGGATGCGTGCAAATTGTGCTTATGCCTCAACGGTTGCTCATGACAGCCACAACCTGATGGTGGTCGGTACGAGCGATGAGGCAATGGCGGAGGCTGCTAATGCATTGATCAAATGTGAGGGCGGGATCGCTGTCGTGGTGGACGGGAAACTCGCCTATGTGATGGAGCTGCCTCTGGCAGGGCTGATGTGTCTGGATTCGGCGGAAGTAGCTGCCGCACGGGTGATCAGGCTGGAGCAGGCAATCGCGGCTACCGGCTGTCCGCACTCCAAGATGGAGATGACGCTGAGCTTTGCCGCACTGCCTGTGCTGGAAGAATTGCATATCTCTAATCGTGGCTACGTGCTGCTGAAAGAAGGCAAAGCCCCGGAACTGGTTCCGCTGATCGTTTCGTAAAGAAAAAGACAAAAAAACTGCCGCGGTAAGCGGCAGTTTTCAATTTGGCATTGAGAATTGTTAATTAACCTTTGAGAACCTTGCGGACTTCTTCGAGCTGGCCGGCGGAACCGAGTTTGACGTTCTTGGCAGCGATGAAGTTGGCATATTCGGACATGAAGATCTTACCGACGGGGCGGAAATCGAAGGCTTCCGGATGTTCCTTGAAGTATTCGCGGTGGACGCGGGTCCAGACCAGACGACCATCGGTGTCGATGTTGATCTTGGTCACGCCGAGTTTCGCGGCCTGCAGGAACTGGTTGTCATCGACACCCTTCGCACCGGCAAGGTTACCACCGGCGGCGTTGATGCGGGCAACTTCTTCCTGCGGAACGGAGGAGGAACCGTGCATGACGAGCGGGAAACCCGGGACGCGCTTCTGGATCTCGGCCAGGACGTCGAAGTGCAGGCTCTGGGATCCGGAGAATTTGAAAGCGCCGTGGGAGGTGCCGATCGCGACAGCGAGGGAATCAACGCCGGTCTTTTCAACGAATTCTTTGACGGAATCCGGATCAGTGAGTTTGGCATCGGCTTCGGAAACGGTGACGTGCTCTTCCACGCCGCCCAGCTGGCCGAGTTCAGCTTCCACAACCAAACCCTTGGCATGAGCTGCATCGACAACACGTTTGGTGATGGCGACGTTTTCATCGAACGGCTTGGAGGAAGCATCGATCATGACGCTTGAATAGAAACCGCTGTTGATGCAGTCGTAGCAGGTTTCTTCATCACCGTGGTCAAGATGGACCGCGAAAATGGCATCCGGGTACATCTGATCAGCGCTGCGGATCAGACCTTCGAGCATGATGGTGCTGGTGTATTTGCGGGCGCCCTTGGAGATCTGGATGATGAACGGGGCTTTGGACTGCATGTTGCCTTCGAACAGACCGATGATCTGTTCGGCGTTGTTGATGTTATAAGCGCCGATTGCGTATTTGCCGTAAGCAGCTTTGAACAAATCTTTTGTTGTGACGATCATTTTTACTCCTTCTATTTTCAGGAGCCGCCTTCAGGGAGTTCACCCGGGTGACGGCTCTTATTTCTGACAACTAAAAACTGACAACTGACAACTGTTTTTTCAGCTCAGGAACATCGGGACGCCCAGGAAGTCCTTGATCTTCGGGCGATACTTTTCGATGTCATAGTAAGCAGCGATATCGACGATTTTCTTTCCGGAAAGGATCATGGTCACCGGGACAGTGGTGTATTTGCCGCCGTGCAGCGCGACCATACGGCCGGTGTCACCGCGTTCCACGCACTGCCAGGCCAGGTTACCGAAGGAAGAGGCAACCATGCGATCCAGTGAGTCCGGAGCGCCGGAGCGCATCATGTAGCCGACCTGCTGGTACATCACGTTGGAGCCGGTGCGCTTCTTGACAGCTTCCGCAACGATCATACCGATGCCGCCGAGTTTGCGGTGGCCGTAAGCATCCATTTCGCCGGTTTCGATCACATCACCGCCTTCCATGATGGCGCCTTCAGAGACGGTCAGCACAGAGTAGTGGGATGGGTTGTTCTTTTTGTCAGCAAGCAGGAATTCAGAAAGTTTGTCAATGTTGAAGTGAACTTCAGGGATGACTGCACGATCAGTGGAGGCAAGATAGGATGCGATCAAACTGGTTTCGCCGGAGTTGCGGCCGAACAGTTCGATGATACCGATTCTTTCATGGGAACCCAGGGAGGTTCGCATGTTAGTGATGACTTCGACGGAGCGGGTCATGGCAGTGGAGAAACCGATGCAGTAGTCGGTGCCGAAAACGTCATTGTCCATGGTCTTCGGGATGGCGACGACCGGGACGCCTTCATTGTGCATACGAACGGTATAACTCAGGGTGTCATCGCCACCGACGGTGACAAGATAGTTGATGCCCAGATCTTCCAGATTGCGCATGATGTGCTTTGTGTAATCCCAGGTCGTTTCATCTTTCTGGACGCCGAGCGGGGAATCCTTCAGAAAATCGGGAATGACATCTTTCTTCACGTTCTGCGGGTTGGTGCGGGAAGAGTGAAGGAAGGTACCGCCGGTACGGTCGATCTTGCGAACGTCGTTATAAGTCAGTTCGCGGATGTAGGTCTGTTTCGTTTCCGGATCTTCCGGATTGTAGTTCAGCAGACCGCCCCAGCCGCGTCGGACACCCAAAACGCGGTAGCCGGCTTCCAGAGCATTAACGATTGTGGCTTTCATTGCTACGTTCAGCCCGGGGACATCGCCTCCGCCGGTCAGGATTGCAAGTGTTTTTGTCATATTTGCCTCCGCAAAAAAATGTACATATTTCATCGGATAATTTTATTAAATGTATCCGTTTAGATTATATCACAAGGTTTGACTGACTTTTGAGAATCAGTGTATATAATTAGTTTGTAGTTGCTGGTTGCCGGTTGGCAGTATCTAAAGTCTAATATCTAATGTCTAAAGTCTAATTTCTTATTTCTTATTTCTTGTTTCTTGTTTGATTTATGTCTCATTTTCGGATCTCTGATTTTACGGATGACAGCAAGCCGCGGGAAAAGCTGCTTGCATTTGGCGCTGCGTCACTTTCGGATGCGGAGCTTCTGGCGATATTGCTTGGCAGTGGAACCCGGGAAATGAATGTGCTGGAGCTTGCGAACAAGATTCTCAAAGATAACGGGGGATTGAAAGGAATTCGGAAGCTCGACAAAGATCATTTCGGGAAAATCAAGGGCGTTGGGCCGGCAAAATCTGCCGGCATCCTGGCTGCAATTGAGCTGGGACGCAGGTTCTCCCGGGTCATCAGCGTCGATGGAGAGCGGCAGAAGATCAATACGGCTGAAGATGTTTGGGAGTATCTTCGTTATGAGATGGAGCCGCTGGATCATGAGGAACTGCGTATCATTTGTCTTGACACAAGGTTCTATGTCATGGACGAATACCTTTTGTATCGGGGGACGATCAACACATCGAGTATTCGTATAGCGGAAATTTTCAGAAAGCCGCTGCAGCTCAATGCGGCCTGTTTCGTGATGGTTCATAACCATCCCAGCGGCGACCCGAAGCCCAGTGCGGCTGACCTTGTTACGACCCGAAAGGTAATTGAGGTCGGGAAGGCGATGGAACTGCCGCTCCTGGACCATGTGATCATCGGTGCGGGAACCTACACATCGCTGAAAAAAATGCTGGAAGAAAACTAAAATGAACAGGGACGGAGCTGTGTCACAGCTCCGTCCCTGATTTTTTAAGAGCGCCTCTGAAATTTATCGTTCGGCCCGCGTCGGGTTGTTCAGAAAGTCTTCATAGGCCAGGCGGATACCGTCCTCGAGTTCGGTCCTGTAGGTCCATCCCAGGGCAGCGGCCTTTGAAACATCCAGCAGCTTGCGGGGCGTGCCGTTTGGTTTGGATGTGTCCCACTCGATGCGTCCGGTGTACCCGATGACTTTGGCAACCAGCTCCGTCAGTTCTTTGATGGTGAGTTCTTTTCCGGTGCCAGCGTTGACAGTCTCGTTCCCGCTGTAATTGTTGAGCAGGAACACACACAGGTTCGCGAGATCGTCCACATAAAGGAATTCACGCAGCGGCGTTCCGTCGCCCCAGCAGGTCACGGATTCCTTCCCCTCTGTCTTCGCTTCATGGAAGCGGCGGATGAGGGCGGGCAGCACGTGGGAATGGGTCGGATGATAATTGTCGTTGGGACCGTAAAGGTTGGTGGGCATCACGCTGATGAAGTCTGTCCCGTACTGCCGGTTCAGAAATTCACAGTATTTCAGCCCGCTGATCTTCGCAAGCGCATAGGCTTCATTGGTTTTTTCGAGTTCTCCGGTCAGCAGACAGGATTCCTTCATTGGCTGCGGAGCCATCCGCGGATAAATGCAGGAGGAGCCGAGAAAGAGCAGTTTCTTGCAGCCGTTCTGCCAGGCGCTGTGGATCACGTTCATTTCCAGCATCATGTTATCGTACATGAAATCCGCGAGGGCGGATTCATTCGCCACGATCCCGCCGACTTTTGCCGCTGCCAAAACGACCACTTCCGGTTTTTCAGCTGCAAAGAATTTTTCAACCGCGTCCTGACGCATCAGGTCCAGTTCTTTATGTGTGCGTGTGATGATGTTCTGATAGCCCTGCCGTTCCAGTTCCCGGACGATGGCCGAACCAACCATACCTTTGTGTCCTGCGACATAGATTTTTGCGTTTTTTTCGATCATGTTATTCCTTTTGTAATGTGATCAGCGTATGAAATTTGTAAAAATGTGCTCTTCTTTTTCCGGTAATCCATTCTTTTCCTTTGCCTCAGCAATGGCTTTCATCAAAAAGCTCATGTTGCGTGCAAGGGTACGCATCATCTGCAAACCTTCTGCATCCTCTGCCCCCTGACCGGGTGTACCGCCATGGATCCCGTTCCAGTATTGGCCGGAGGCAACCGGCATACCGGAAATCGTGAAGAACTTGTTCATTTCATCAAAAGCTGCGGTCAGTCCGCCTCTTCTGGCAGATGCAACTGCCGCACCAACTTTCATGGTCTTGTCAAAAGGACTGCTGTAAAACATACGCTGCATGGCAGCCATTAAAGTGGCGTTTGCGGAACCGTAATACACCGGCGCACCGATGACGAGACCGTCGCTTTGCTCAAATTTTTTACTGAGATCATTCACAACATCGTTGAATACGCAGCGCCCGTTCTTTCTGCAAAAACCGCAGGCCATGCAGCCGCGTATGTCCATGGCTCCGATGTGCACGAGTTCAGTCTCAACGCCTTCTTCATGAAATACTTTTTCCATTTCAGATAAAGCCAGCGCCGTATTTCCGTTTTTTCTGGGACTGCCATTGATCAATAAAACTTTCATGATTATCTCCGTTTCTTCCAGTAATCAGTGGTCAGTAATCAGTAGTCAGTGGTCAGTGGTCATTTACTGTATGCTGGCTGCTGATTGCCTGTTCTCTGTTCCTGACACCTGCCTGATACCTGATACTTCAATTATATTCCAAGTATGCTCTTTGCGGCTTTTGTCACTTCCAGAATGGAGTTCGTTTCCGGTTCCGGCCATGTTTCGGAAATGGCGAAAAATACGTCATAATCCGGATAATCTGTCGGGTAGCCGTGGGTCGCTTTTTCGTTGTTGACTGCTTTGAAATAGTATCCCCGCTTTGCGCAGATACCGAAAGCTGCCTGTCCGGCATAGCCTGACTCCTTCATTTCTGTCTCATTCAGCAGCCGCTCCACACCCGTATCTGCAAGAACAGCGTCTTTCACCAGTTCCATCTGTTCATGGTCCAGTTCCCGGTTGAAGCAGAAAGCGCTGCCGTCCTGGTTTTGGAAAAAGGCACGCGCGTTGGTGACGGTACCGTTTTCGTGATAATCCAGAAACCCGAACATTTCCAGGATCCGGTTCGGATCGATCGCTGTGTGGACATTCAACTGGGCATGGTCGGAAAAGACAATGACAGCTGTTTCCCCATCTTCAAATCCCGATGCACTGGCCAGTGTATCCAGAAAACCGTCCATTTCACGCAGTGCGTTCATCGTTTCTTCCGACCCACGGCCATGCTCATGGCACAGGCTGTCATAGGCGGTCAGGTGCATCAGCATCAGGTCCGGATGTCCGCATTTGATGATGTCCAGCATAGAGGCTGTGGCAAAGCGGTCCCGTTCCGGCTGCTCGATCCCGCGGAGAAGATTTTTATGCCGCAGATAAGAATAGATTTGAATCAGTTTGGACCCGGTGCGCAGGTTCGCCGCCACCTGAGATTCTCCGTCACGTGCCATGATCTCGGGAATGTTCCAACGGATGTTTTTGGCGTAAGCGGTGACAGGCCACATCACAGCCCCTGTCTTCAACCCTTTTTTTGCTGCCGCGTCCCAAATCGGTTCAGCTTTCAGAACCCGGCTGTCATAATTCCACCAGGGTTTTTCATTTTCCGGCTGGACCATCGTGTTGGAAATAAGTCCGTGTACACCGGGAACGACGCCGGTAGCAATGGATGCATGAACCGGGTAGGTGTTGGAGATGAAGACGGTTTTCCGGTTCGGGAATATGCTTCCGGCAGAAAAAATGCGTTTGAAATTCGGCAGTTCGCGGAGTACATCGAGTTCATCGGAACCAACCGCGTCAAAACTCACCAGTAATAATTTTTTCTTCATTCGCCTCCACGCCTCAAATGACAGCTTATCGCAAAACTCAACCCTTATGGGAACATCTAAAAAGTCTTGAAATTATATCCTCATTCGCAGTTTACTATATATGGCGCGGGACTCTGCCCCCTTTTTTCTCGGAAAAAAGCCTTTCCCGCGCCATGGTTTCCGGGGGCTATGCAGCCCCCATACCCCCGCTGATGAGTTTTTAGAGGTGCTCTTATTTATTATACTAAAAAACGGGCTGCTTTTTGATCTGCAGTCCGTTTTGATCTATGTCATTCAGTTTTCAGCTTCATTGCCGGGTTCCTGTTACCTGTTACCTGACACCTGACACCTGAAACCTGATACCTGAACCTGAACCTATTTCTTTTCTTTCGGGTAGATCACGACCTTTCGGTTCGGTTCCTCACCGATGCTTTCGGTCATGATGTCCTTGTTGTCCCGCAGCGCCAGGTGGATGATGCGGCGTTCGGTTGCAGACATCGGTTCGAGGGAGATGCGGCGTCCTGTTTTGACTACCTGGTCTGCCATACGGACAGCCATTTGACGAAGCTGACGCTCGCGGCGTTCACGGTATCCCTGTACGTCGATGACAAGAGGTACCCAGTGACCGACCTCGCGCCCGACGATCAGGCTGGTGATGTACTGCAGGGAATGCAGCACTTCGGAGTGACGTCCGATGAGGAAGGAGAGATCGTCGCCCTGAATGTCGATCATGATCACACGGCCGTCGACATCATCTGCCGCTTCGCCGACTTTAGACTGGATGGTCGCGTTTACATGCATTTTTTCCAGCAGGTCGCGGACAACATTCGCGGTGATCTGCATGGTCTGTTCATTGACGACAGGGTCATCACTGCTGCCCTCGGGAATTTCGGGCTTTTCAATGATTACGGAGGGCTTTTCATCCTTTTCAGCCGGGGCTTCGTCCGCAGGTTTTGACTCTTTCCGGGGTGCTTTCGGAGCGGCAGGTTTGGCTTCTTTTTTCGCTCCCTTCGGCTGTGATTCTTCCTTTACAGGTGCTTCTTTAGCGGGCTTAACCGGTTCTTCTTCGGTTTTTTCAGGTGCGGCAGCGGGAGCCGGTGCAGGCGTTTCATCTTTCTGTATGGATGCACGCAGGCTGTCTGCTTTGATGGTGAGGCGTACCCGTGCCTGCCGGGCGCCGATACCAAAAATGCCCTTGGAGCCATTGTCCAGGATCTCAATATCCACTTCGCTGCGTGTCACGTTCAGTTCGTGCAGCCCTTTGTTGATCGCATCTTCCGCATTTGCAGCAATATATTCTAAAGATGTTGATGTCATAACTACTTATTTATCCTTTGATTGTAACTGTTCAGAACCTGATGACGCATCACTGAATACAGCCTTGCTGTGCCGACCGGGCGGCAGCATCAGATCTGTCTTCGTGTGCACCGTCCTGAATAATTATTGTTGATTCTTCTTCGGTTTTTTATGTTTCTTAAACTCACTGTAATCGATCTTCTGGGTGAAGATGGCATTGTCATCATCGGAAGACTTTGCCGCAGCCTTCGGTTTGCTTTCGGCTTTTACAGTTTCACCGGAGGTTTCAGCCTTTTTCGCCGGGGCGGACGCAGGACGCGGTTTCGCGGCAGCTTTTGGTGCAGACTTTTTCTTTTCCCAGAATTTCAGGTTTTCCCAATGCAGGGAGCCCATTGCGGCATACTGGCAGATGGTGAAAATGTTGGAAACCAAAAAATACAGTGCCAGACCGGATGCCAGTGAATAGGCCATGAAACCCATCAGCAGCGGCATGTAGATGTTCATCATACCGGTCATCATGGCTGTGCTGGCTCCGCCTTCTCCCTGCGGCTGTGCGGGCTGCGTGAGTTTGGTCTGCAGAATGGTGGTCAGCACCACGAGGATCGCCAGGACCGGAAGGCCGAAGTTTCCGATCATCAGACGTTCGGGAAGTCCGAGGTTCATCCAGAGAAAATTCGGGTTGATCGGGAACACTTCAGAGATGCTGATCCAGTTCGGGAAGACGCGCTTGATGAGGTCCAGCATGCCCATCGGGGTGGTGACGATGGCAGCGATGACGGCCTGGTAAAGTGCGAAGATGATCGGCAGCTGGATAAAGGTCGGCAGGCAGGAAGCGGTCGGGTTGACGCCCTTTTCCTTGTAAAGCTTCATTTGTTCCTGGGCAAGCCGTTCCTTGTCATTTTTGTATTTATCCATCATATTGAGGTAATCCGGATCAGTCTGCAGAGCGGCCATGGCTTTTGAGCTTTTGATCTGGGATTGCATCAGCGGATGGGTGAGCAGTTTGATCAGGACCGTGAAGATGATGATCGCTACACCGAAGTTGCCGACGAGCTTGTAGATGAACAGCAGCAGATTCAGGAAGAGATTAACGAATGAAGTCCACATTATTTGCTCTCCTTTTCTGTCGTGCGTGTATATACCCAGTCTTCTTTGAGGTCAGGGGTATATGCTTTGATCTGTCCGTCTGTGGAAACCGGCAGCAGAACGAGGCTTCCGTTTTCCGGAATGACCGGTGTGGTGCAGACAGTCTGCGAAAGAGTCCGCTGACCGACCGATTTCCCTTCCAGGTCATAGGTCATGATTTCACCGGTTTCATCGACCAGGAAGAAAGTGGCTTCATCCAAAGCAACAGGAGAGGCGATAAAACCGAACTTTTCGGCAGTCAGTTTTTCTGTCTTCCACAGCACTTCATCGGAGGCGGTATCCACGCAGTAAACAATACCGTTCATGTCCGCAGCGATCAGTTTATCTCCCATCAGCAGCGGTGAAGCCCAAATCTCACCGTCGGTGGTCAGCATAACGCGCCGTTCGAGGGTGGCAAGATCCATCTCTTCGACTTCCTTGGCAAGGGTGCTGAAGTAAAGCTTCCCGTCGGAGAGAACCGGATCACTCATGATCGCGCCGGAAATGTCGATGGTTTGTTTCACTTCACCGGTTGCCGCGTCGAGCAGGTTCATCTTTTTGTCCATGGAGGCGATGTAAAGTGTCCCGTCATAGCAGACCGGTTTGACCCAGAGTTCACCCGAAAGCGTTACCTGCCAGTTGGGGGTGAGCGTCTCACCGGAAACAGTCGTCGGATAGGAACTGACCATACCGCCGCTGGAGAGGACGATCACATTGCCTTCATCCAGGATGGGGGAGGCAATGATTTTATTTTTATTGTTGCCGACTTCTGCGGATGCGGCCAGAGTCCCGTCTTCTTTATTGAGAATATGGATCTGGTTTGTGTAGGTGCCGGCATAGACATGAGTCTCATCAACAGCCGGTGCGGCGAAGAAGGAAAGCTTGTTGTTGGCCGTTTCCGGATAGCTCCAGACTTTCTGTCCGTCCTGAACTGCTTCCACAAAGCTGCCGTTGGCAGCGTAAACGATGCTGCCTTCGGATGCAAGACCGGGCCAGCTTGAGTTGCCGGTCAGCGCACTGCCGTTGGTGCAGGCTGAAACAGCGATCACACACAAAAGCAGAAGCGTGAAGGTTAATATTTTGTTTTGTTTCATAAGGTTCCTTACTCTTGCGGATCTCACGGAACCGGATCAAATCCGCCGGGGTTGAAAGGATTGCATCGCAGAACCCGCCAGACCGCCATCGGTACACCCCGCAGGGCGCCGTATTTATAGATGGCCTGATAACCGTAATGGGAACAGCTCGGATAAAAACGGCAGGTGTTCGCCGGCAGCATTTTCGAGATCGTCATTTGATAAAAGCGTATCAATCCGAGGCAGATAAACCGCGGAATGTTCAGCAGTTTAAACGGCAAATCCCGCAGACGCGGTTCCGGTGAAATGGCCGGATGATCTTCTTCCGGCTCGCTGTTCTCTTCGGGTTGTATAAGAGGGTCCACGAAGCAATGATTCACTTACTCCTGAGCTTGTTCGCGGAGCAGATCCGCTTTTTTCAGTTGATTGGAAAGAATTTCGGTGATCTCCGGGGTGTCATGGTCCAGAACAGCCTGGCGCGCAATCAGAAGCAGCATACAATCCGGCCGGATGCGGTCATGCAGCGCAGAGGCTGCTGAACGCAGAACACGTTTCGCGCGGTTCCGCTCCACAGCTCCGCCGACTGCTTTGGAAGCAATGATGCCGACCGGCGCGTTCTGTGTGTCCTTGTCCCGGAGGAAGATTAAAACAAAAAACGGGTGCGCAATGGATTTTCCATAACGTCTGACTCTCTGAATGTCGAGAGTGCGATTCAGACGGTCTTTTCTTTCCACTGCGGCACTCGCTGTTTCTAACCGAATTTGTTAAATCAACGAAAAAAAAGAATTACCAGCGAAGACGTTTCAGGCTGTTATTCGCGGATACGGTCAGCTTGTAACGACCGCGGGCGCGGCGGCGCTTCAAAACATCACGACCGTCAGCTGTGGACATGCGTTCGCGGAATCCGTGAACGCGGACACGACGTCGGACTTTCGGTTGATAAGTGCGTTTGGTAGCCATTTTTCTATCTTTTTCCTTTCAGTTTCCTGACCGGCTGCAATCCGGTTTTTTCACGGAAAACTGCTTGCTTGGGTTCCGTCTGCCTCCGCTTTCAGTCTTTCGACCTGCTTCCCAAAAAACACTTCGAAAAACCACTCTCACGGGGCATCAATCAAGTAACTTCCCGCTCATTTCTTTAACGAACTGCTGAATTATAATGCAACTTATTCTTAAGGTCAAACAAATCTTAAATTTTAGTGACGGAGGAGCACAGTAAGTAGTAAATAGTAAGTAGTAAGTAGTTGGACGTAAGAAATATATTCATTCTTAATTACATTCTCCTCATCCTTTACTCCTTACTCCTTATTACTTATTAGATTTTGAATGCTTTGTCAACCGGAAGGGCGCAGAGAATAGCCTGAGCAGGTGTTCGTATGCCATGTTCGGTATTGACCTCGTTCAGGATGGCGTCTCGGGTAGAATTTGGTGCCAGGATCGCGATGATCTCCTTTTCAGGATCGATTTTGATTCCATAGTTATCCTCAAACTGTTCAGCGCCCATCATGCGGGAGCGGATCACGGTACCGCCGGTAGCCCCGGCTTTGCGTGCGGTTTGCATCACGACATCAGTATAGCCCTGCTTGACTGCAATGAGCAACAGGCTGTGGTCGAATTCGTTTATCATTTTTTCCTCGTTTTCAGGAAGAATTATACCTTCCGCGCTTTCGATGAGTGCGGTGGAAATCAGGTTGTTGACGGCGGTCAGGCGAAGCTGCATCATCAGTCCCCGGGAGCGGCTGATCTCCCACAATCCCGCATCAATGGCGTTTGTCAGTCCGCGGACGGCTTTGCGGGTACCGAGACTGATGATAACATCCTTTTCTTTTGTGTTCAGGCCCAATACGTCAAGCATTTCCGAAGTGGCTGTACCGACTCCGGAAAACTCCAGGTGAAAATAGACTTTATGTTTATCCAGAAATTGAACCAGCTTCCGGCCTTTTCCCCGTTCCAGAATGGTGATCAGCAGTTCAATGCGGTTGTTGTCATCCGATTGGCTCATGGTTAGCTCACTTTCTCATAATAAACCATAATATCCGGAACCAGGCTCATTGCCTCTGCCTTCTGCTTGCGGCGCCGGCGTTGCTGCAAGCTGCTGTAAAGGCCGATTCCCTGGATGGTGATGAGCGGTGTCATGGCGACCATTGCAACAATGCCGAAGGCATCCGTCATCACATTTCCTCCCAGTGCATTGCAGGCGCCAACGGCAAAGGGCAGGATGAAGGTGGAGGTCATCGGACCGGAGGCGACACCACCCGAGTCAAAGGCAACAGCGGTATAGAGCGACGGCACAAAAAAGCTGATGAGCAGAGACAGGGCATAGCCGGTATAAAGGAACGGCTGGATCGGGATTCCTGTGAGCACCCGAAGCATAGAAACAGCTACGGAAAGAGCAACACCGATGGAAAGCCCAAGCCCGATGGCGTTTTGCGAGATGGCTCCGTTGGAGATCTCTTCCACCTGTTTTTTCAGCACGACGACTGCCGGTTCTGCTGCCACCACAAAGTATCCAAACAAGGCGCCGACCGGGATCAGCCAGTATTTATAAGGACTTGCCGCGATGATGCCGCCGATCAGGTTGCCGGCCGGCATAAAACCGATGTTCGCTGCCGTGAGAAACAACACCAGCCCAACATAGGTGTAAAGCATGCCGATGACGATTCGAATGATCTGATGTTTGCGGAAACGTTTAAAAATCACCTGAAAGAGGATGAAGATCCCGATGATTGGAGAAAAAGCAATCAAAACTTCTTTCGCGTAGTGAGGGAATCCCTCCAGAAAAGCCATCAGTGCGTCCTGTGTGGTGGTGATCTCCGCGATTTCCACCGGCGTAGTTGTAGCCTCCGGAGAATAAAAGATGCTCAGGAGAAGCACGGAAAGGATCGGCCCGATGCTGCAGAGCGCTACGAGACCGAAGCTGTCGGAACGGGAGGATTTGTTCCCGCTGATGGCTGCAAGCCCTGCACCCATTGCCATGATAAAGGGAACAGTGACAGGGCCGGTGGTGACCCCGCCTGAGTCAAACGCTGCCGGAATGAAGGATGAAGGAGCAAATGCGGCCAGAATGAACACCGCTGCATAGAAAACCAGAAAGAGATGCGTGAGCCTGATCTTCAAGTGAAGACGGAGCACGGCGATCATCAGAAACAGTCCGACCCCCACCGCTACAGAGAGAATGAGTGTCATGTTGGGAATGGACGGGATCTGTTCCGCCAGTACAGTAAGATCCGGTTCTGAAATGGTGATCAGCATACCCAAAATGAAGCACAGAACGAGGGGAATCCAGATCTTTTTAGCTTTGCTCATCTCGATACCGATTCCTTCGCCGAGCGGTGTCATAGACATACCGGAGCCCAGGGTAAACAGCGCCATTCCGAGGATCAGCAGGACTGTCCCGAACAGAAACAGAACCAGAACACCGGAATTCAGCGGTGAGACCGTGACACTCAGCACCAGAACGATTGCGAAGATTGGGATCACACTGCTGACAGATTCAAAAAATTTTTCTTTCAGTTGTTCCAAAATCACCTCCTAATCTTATTATAACGGATTAATTCATTCACGCGTTAATTTGGAAAATCACATCCATCAGAATGAAACAGGATGATGCAAATTTGCCGATTTTTCGATATAATAGGTGTATGTCGAGAAATCATTTGCCAATTCTTGTTATATTAGTACTGAGCCTGTTCATAGCAGCGGGCTGCAACCTGCCGTCCAAAAGCGATAATACCTTCTCTGAGCAGCAGGTGGCAGAAATATCGATGGAAGATCTGGTAAAAACCGCCCAGGCTGAGTCTCCTTTCATCCCGGAAGCGGACGGAAATACCGGGACGGATGATCCGAATCAGCTGATTTCCCGGGATCACGGTGTGAATCAGACGGAAGCGCTCTCTGAGCCGACACCGGAACCGACCGCTACGAAAGATCCAAACCGGCAGCCTCCCGAACTGCCTGAAATCTATGTTTCGGACCTGCTGCACCAAATGGATACACCGCATGAATACCAGACAGATGTCTGTCAGGTGATCAAAAACCGCTGGGGAGAGGGAAAAGCCGCCCCGGGTACAGTTGTGATGGCAATCATGTATCATAGCATTATCCGTGGGGAGGATACCAGCAGCATTGAGGATCCAATCCTGCGGGCGAACACTGTGACCATAGACCAGCACAAGCAGCTGATCCGCAACCTGCATGATCAGGGCTTTACAGCAATCAACACGGAGCAATTCATTGCCTTTATGGAAAACAATGACTGGATCCCGGAGCGTTCCGTTCTGTTGATTCAGGATGACCGCCGGCACGAAGAAAATTTTATGGAGCATTTCAAACCCTATTACGACGAATGGGGCTGGCCGGTCATCAATGCCTGGATCAGCGCGGACAACACCACTCAGGATCTTTGGGATGAAAATGCCCGCATGGAGGAGCTTGGATTGGTTGATCATCAGGCTCACGGCGTTGTGCATAACATCAATATGGGCGACGATTCCAGTGATGAGTTCCTGATTGGAGAACTGAAAGGCAGTGTAGACAGGATTCAGGAGCATTTTCACAAAACACCCCGGGCTATCATCTGGCCCGGCGGCGGGTTTGGTGCAAGACCGATCGAGATTGCGAAGGAATATGGCTATAAAGTCGGTTTCACCACCCATCCACGGGGACCCGTGATGTATAACTGGGTTCCGCTGTGCGATGTGAATGATGCGGCCCGTCCGGCGTATAAGATGGATGGGAACATGGATCCTCTGTTTGTGATCCCGCGTTATTGGGATACGGACGCTTCCGACCATGTGGACACAGTCCGTCAGTTGGGAAAGGCGGCAAAGGACTATTACTATTCCATCCGTGAGACCGAACTGGAATATTACGATATTGTTTGCAGCGCCGAATATGGTGAGTTATAAATAAGGGACACCTCAAAAAACTACAGGGCGGGGGTATGGGGGCGGCAGCCCCCGGAGACCTCCCGAGTAGATTCAGAGAATTTGTTCTCTGAATCTACTCGGGACAGAGAAAAATTGATGTTTTTTAATGTTTCCTAAGGAGAGAAACTATGTCTGAAGATTGTATTTTTTGCAAGATCGCGAATCATGAAATTCCTTCGAATTTTGTATATGAAGACGAACAGGTTGTAGCTTTTAATGATTTAAACCCGATAGCTCCGACCCATGTGCTGATCGTACCGAAAGAGCACAAGCTGAATATGTCACAGTATGGTAAGGAAGATGAGCAGCTTCTGGGACATGTCCTGGTTGTGGCTGCGCATATCGCGCGGGAGCTTGGTCTGGAAGAAAGCGGTTACCGTGTGATCACCAATGCCGGTCCTGATGCGGGACAAACGGTGATGCACACGCACTTTCATCTGCTCGGCGGACGAAAACTGGGTTTTGACAAACAGTGAGTGAATGATGACCCGGGATCATAATGTCCCGATTCTGATTTCCCTTCCTTATGAAAAAAAATACTCAGCCGCTACTGATATTCTGCACGCTGGTCGTGTTGGCGCTGATCCCTTCGCTTGCCTGTACGCGGTCGGCGAATTCGCCGCAGCAGCTGACGGCGATCGCGGAACGGGCTGCGGTCTCCCGTGTCACGGAAGCCTTCCGGGCGACTGAGGAGCAGAAACATATCACGCCTACCGCGACGTTTACAAACACGCCTACGGAAACGATGCTGCCTGAAGCGGAGACAGCAACTGCCGCCGCATTGATGACCGCGACGCCGACCGCAACGGCAACCCTGACACCGACAATCACGGATACACCGACAGTGACGCCTACGAGGCCGACACCCCGGAGCACGTTCCCGGTGGAGACGATTTCGCCTTCAACGGCAACATCGACGCCTGAAGCGCTGCTCTCGACGCCCACGCCGACGCCTGACATTCCGCTGCCGGTTCTCTATTCCTATTTTAATAACAAGACGTTTTATGTTGTGCAAAACGGAGATACGGCACAGGCAATTTGTTCCCGTTTTGGTACAACGGTAAAAAATCTGATCGGCTTGGCAGACCCGGAAGATGAGGGATTTCTTAAACCCGGGACACTCTTGCTGGTTAATGCGCCAAAGCGAAATTTCAGTTCCGGTCTGCGTATTTTGCCGGACGAGTATATCGTTATGGGATATCCTTCCATCGGTTATGACCTTGCTTATGAGGTTGAACAAGCCGGGGGATTTCTGTCAACGTATGAAGAATACACTGCTTCGGGTACTCTGACCGGGACGGAAATCATCCAGAAGGTTGCGCTCGATTATTCCATCAGCCCAATCATCCTGCTGGAATTGCTGGAGTACAAAAGCAACTGGGTCTCCGGACAGCCCCGTACCATTGTGGAAGAATATTATCCGCTGGGCTGGTTGGGGGAGAACTCTCAGGGACTATATAAACAGATGACCTGGGCCGCTCAGGAGCTTTCTCTGGGATATTACGGCTGGCGTTACGGCAAACTTTCGGAGATACCGTTTTACAAATATCCGCAGCCGGATGAGCCGATTTATTTCAATCCGCTGCTGAACGCCGGATCGGTGGCGATCCAGTACCTTTTTGCCCAGCTGCATCTTTATGATGAATACGAGGATGCGATTTACGGCGCCAATGGTTTCCTTCAGCAGTTTTACCTGGACTTCGGCAACGTCTGGGATTACTATATCACCGATCCACACGGTTTCAACAATGATCTGGTCCAGCCTGTTCTTACACTGCCTTACGGTGAGAGTGATGAGTGGTCTATAACAGGCGGACCGCATGAGTCCTGGACTACCGGTTCACCGCTGGGGGCTCTGGACTTTGCTCCGCCGATGGCCGAAGGCGGGTGTGCCCGTTCGGATTCCTGGATCCTTGCTTCTGCCCCGGGACTGGTGCTGCGTAATGGTGTGGGGACGGTCGTGCTGGACCTGGACATGGACGGACATGAAGAGACGGGCTGGGTCCTTTATTATCTGCATGTGCGGACAGACGGGAAAGCTGAACCGGGAATCACGCTTCCCCTTCACGGGCGTATCGGCCATCCTTCCTGTGAGGGTGGAAATGCCACCGGGACACATCTGCATATTGCACGCAAATATAATGGTGAGTGGGTTCAGGCTTATGGACCGATCCCGTTTGATCTCAGTGGTTGGATTCCTTTTGGCGGAGAGAGCTATACCGGTGGTGTGATGCGCGGTGATGAGACAGTTTATGCAGAACAGTATGCTTCAGCGGAGAAGGTGGTTCATTATTAATGAAGAATGAGGAATGAGGAATGAGGAATGAAAGACGGTATGTGCGGGACAAGACAAAAGCTTTTTCCCTCAATTTTTTCAGTTCATTTTTCGGTCTGCGTTCTCTCTTTTTCGTGGTTGTTTTCACTATTGTGCTTTCCGGATGTGTCCGGAAAGAGAGATCGCTTGAGACTGCTGTTCCAACAGAAACCATTGTACCGACGGAAACTGTAAGACCGGCGGTGCCGACACCGGATCGCAGTGATCCGGTGAGGCGCAAGCGGCCAAAATACATGCCGGGTGAGCTTGTGGACTATACCGCTATGGATGGCGACACACTGCCGGGTCTGGCAGCACGCTTCAATACGACTGAACAGGAGATCCGGGCGGCAAATCCTATCCTGCCGGAACGGGTGACGACACTACCGCAGGGGCTGCCGATGCAGATTCCGATTTATTACCGCAGCGGATGGGGCAGCTCTTACAAGATCCTGGCGGATGCGCAGTTCGTGAACGGACCGGCGGACAAGGGCTTTTCCGCCCGAAGTTATACGGACCGACAGCCGGGCTGGTTCAAGTATTATAATGTCTGGAGTGATAACCGCAATCTGCGCGGCGGAGAGCTGATCGATTATATTTCTCAGGTCTATTCCATCAGCCCGCGTTTGCTGCTGGCGCTTGTGCAGTACCTGACCGGTGCGCTGACGGACCCGGTTTACCGGGATGACTTCAATACGGCTTCGGTTCTGCGGATGCCGGGTGAGCGTTATAAAACACTCAGCGGACAGCTGAATCAACTGGCTGAATTTTTCAATGATCATTACTATTCCTACAAGGCGGGAAACTTCAGTGAATACGAACTGCAGGACGGTACATTGGTACGGGTGGATCCCTGGCTGAACGCTTGCAGCGTGGTGCTTCAGGCATATTTTGCGATGATTTTTCCTGTCCGCGAGTATTATGAGGCAATCGGACCGGATGGATTCGTGAAAACATACAAGGAGATGTTCGGTGATTTTCCTTCTGTGGAGGAGTACCCTGCGCATCTGCCCGGTTCTCTGGAGCAGATTGAGCTTCGACTGCCTTTCAAGGATGGGGAGGCTTGGACCTATACCGGCGGTCCTCATACGGCCTGGGGTTCCCTCCATCCTTACGCGGCGGTGGATTTTGCTCCGCCTGCCAATGAACATGGCTGTTTTGTCAGTTATGCGGATGTCATCGCACCTCACAGCGGCACGATCGTACGTACCGGAACCGGTATGGCGATGCTGGACATGGATGATGATGCGGATGAACGGACCGGCTGGGTACTGCTCCTGCTTCACCTCAAAACGGAATCGATCCCACCGGTCGGCACAAGGGTGGAAATGGGTGATGTACTCGGACATCCTTCCTGCGACGGCGGTACATCCTCCGGTACACATGTTCACATTGCCCGGAAATATAACGGAGAATGGATGGAAGCAGGCGGGGTAGTTCCGCTGAATCTGGATAATTGGATCACGGAAAACGGGGCGGAGAAGTACGAAGGGAAAATGCGGCGCTTTTCGAGTTATGTGATTGCATCCACCAGCTCGGAATATTTCAGCCGCATCCTTGCAGGTCCGCCCACTTACCCCACACCCAGCCCTACACCGAAGAAGAAAAATTAGGAGGTTATCTTGACAGCGTCTAACCTTGTTGACAGTCTGAAAAATGCGCTGGAGAAAACCGTCGTAAAGAACGGTATATGGATGTATTTGTACCACTTTTTCAATTCGGTGTTCTCCCTGCTCATTGTGCCCTATATCACAAGAGTCCTTGGCGCGAATAAATACGGCGTTTTTTCCATTGCTGTGAACCTTATCAATTATCTGCAGGTCCTTGTCGAATACGGGTTTACCATGTCTGCCACCCGGAAGATCGCACTGGGAAAGCAGGATGAGAGCAAACTGTTTTCAGTCGTTGTTGCGAGCCGGATGCTGCTGTTGGCAGTGAGCATTGTGATCTCGGGGTTTTATATATTACTCAACCTTGCAAATCGGGAACTGTGCCTGTGCGTAGTCGTTCTTTTCATGACTCTGCTTGGCTACAGCCTTCAGACAGACTGGTTTTTCCAGGGAAAGCAGGATATGAAGTTCATCACGATTTTATGCATCATCTCCCGCTCTGTCTCTCTGGTTCTGATTTTTCTGCTGGTCAAAGGTCCTGCTGATATTCTGATCTATTGTGTTCTGTTTTCCCTGACGCCTCTGATCAGCGGACTGCTGGGTGTGTTGATTGCGCGGGGAAAATATGGAATCCGTTTTCAGCGGGTGTCGTTTGCAGAGATATTGCAGGAACTGAAGGATGGCTGGTATGTGTTCACCACACAGCTTTCATCAAAGGTTTTCGGCGCGATCGGCGTTACTTTTCTGGGTATTTTTGCAGCTGAAGAGGAAGTTGGTATTTTTTCTGCGATTCAGAAGATACCGAATACACTGATTCTCTGTTGGGTGCCGATCTCGCAGGTGATCTATCCAGTTTCAAGTAAAAAATTCAGCGAAGCATGGAACACCGGACGATCTTTTATCACACGGCTCAGAAATTTTATCCTGCCCCTTTTCATTGTCCTGTCCGCTGTTGTCTGTCTGTTTTCCCGTCAGGTCGTTTCGATCCTGTTTGGCGCTGAATATGTCAGCAAATCCTACTGGGTGTTTCCGCTGCTCCTTTGGATGAATCTGTCGATTTTCAATGCTTTTACCGGTGTGCAGTCGCTGCTGGCCAGCGGAAATGATAAAAGATACAGTAAATGTTTCCAGATCGGTGTTGCATTCACTGTGGCGGTCAATTTTGTGCTGATTTATCTGTTCAAAGGGGATGGGGCTGCTTATGCTCCCGCGATTTCAGAGTTTTTTCTGAGCATCCTCCTGATCCGTGAGATCGGAAAATGCGATAGAGAGTTTAAAAACCCGGCCTGACAAAAAGCAGGCGCTGTTGACTTCAGCGCCTGCTTATACATTATAAGCTTACTCTTGAGAGCGGCCAGTTGGGATAGACATCCATATCCAGCCCGTCACGCTGACCGGCGAGAAAACGCCGGTAGCCGGCAGCGCCGATCATGGCCCCGTTGTCAGTACAGTAGGCGAGCCTGGGAATAAAGACTTTGAACTCACTCTGATCCATCAGGAATGTATCGCGCAGGCACTTGTTGGCGGAAACACCTCCGGCGATAACGATGTTTTTCGCCTGGTATTGCCGTGCAGCCCGCAGCGTCTTTTCAAAAAGGATGCTGACAACTGATTTCTGAAAGCTTGCCGCCAGATCCGGAACATTGAGCGTTTCCCCGTTCTTTTGCAAATTTTGGACCGTCCGCAAAACGGAGGTCTTGACTCCGCTGAAGGAAAAATCGTAGGTGCCGGGCATTTTTGCGACATGAAACTGATAAGCATGCGGATTCCCGTCCGCGGCTGCTTTTTGGATCGAAGGACCGCCCGGATATTCCAAGCCCAGCAGACGGGCAGTTTTGTCGAAAGCTTCTCCCGCTGCATCATCCAGCGTTCCGCCCAGACGTTCATACTGCAGGTGGTCTTTGAGGAGGATCACTTCTGAATGTCCGCCTGAGACCAGCAGCACGATTGCCGGAAATTCCGGTTCCGGCGGAATTGTCTCATCCCGGTCGGAATAGACCCAGGAGGAATAGATATGTCCTTCCAGATGATTGATCCCGATCAGCGGCAGACCCGTTGCCATGGCCAGTCCTTTGGCAGCGTTCATCCCAACAACGAGCGACCCGGCCAAACCGGGGCCCCGGGTTACAGCAATGGCATCGATGTCGGAATAACTCATATGGGCTTTGCTCATCACTTCATCGATCACGGGATAGACAGCCAAAACATGCTGCCGCGAGGCAACTTCCGGAAAAACCCCGCCATACTGTTTGTGAATATCGATTTGTGTTGAGATGAAATCAGAAACAATGTGGCGCCCGTTCTCAACGATTGCTGCTGCAGTTTCGTCACAGCTGCTTTCAATTCCCAAAATACGAATCGTTTTCTGTGCCATATTTCAGCCTCTTTTGCGTTTATTTTGCAGGAACATCAATAATCAGACGGTAGGGATATTCGGTAAGAGGGCTGACTTTGCCGTCTTTGTCCATGAAGTAGGTGTCTTCAATACGGACGCCGTAGCCTTCCGGTTTGTCCGGGTAATAGAGGCCCGGTTCGATGGTGAACACCGCGCCCGGAAGGAGCAGATCTTTGTCGGAACCGGTTTTGGAACTGAAGGGACGTTCGTGGATGTTCAGGCCGACACCGTGACCGACAGAATGCGTGTAGCCGTTTGTGACTTTAATGTCCTCATCAATGGTTTTGTGCCCATGGGATTTGAAATAATCGCAGGTCATCTGCTGCAGATCCTTGAATCGCATGTTGGGACGGGCTTTTTCCGCCAGCAAATCGTGGATCTCCTTGACTTCAGCGTAGGATTCTTTTACCTCATCCGGTGCCCAACCGATGCACCATGTCCGGGTGAAATCACCGAAGTAGCCGCCACCCATGCCGCAGGGGAAGAAATCGTAGACAATGGTCTTCCCGGCTTGAAGGGCATCTGCGTCATTTCCCTGGTTGTGAGGCACACCTGCATCGCGTCCCTGAGAAAAAATTGTTCCTTCGGGGTTCTCCGCACCCAGTTCACCAAGCCAGAGGTTAATGAGTGACTTTACTTTCCCGATCGTGACGGGTGTGCCGTCGCTATCCATCAGGACACCTTCATGCAGATATTTTGAGGAGATATAATCTTCGACTCGCCCGACGACAGTGGTGACGATCTTGCACATATCCCGAATCTTTTCAATCTCATCCGGATCCTTGAGATAACGGGCTTCATTGAGGATCTCATCACCGACTCCACCGACAACTTCGAGCTCCGGCAGTTTTGTTTGCAGCTGATGGATGGTCTGCCAGGCTGTATTAAATTCGATCCTGCCGCAGAAAGCGATACGTCCTGAAGTCATCCCGGCATACTTCAGCGCGGCCAGCAGGGTATTGGCACGTTCGGAACAATCCCTGTACCGGCTGATCTCTAAATCATTGTAGCATACCCCTTGCAGTGGGGTCATGGCTGCGGTATCACGTTCCATCATACGGTAAAAAAGCAGCGGTTCGCGGTCTTTCATCACCAGCACATCAGCGTGGGTGAAAAATGCGTCCCCTACAAAATAAGTCAGAAACGGGTTGTGTTCCCTTGCACCGGAAATCAGAATTGCGTCAAGCTTCTTTTGCGCCATCAGCGCCTGGATCTGTTTTTTCATATGCTGTGCCTTTTCTTTATCTCAATCGTCTATGCCGGAACGAAATTCAACAGCTTCCCGGGCGCGCCATAACAGTTCGGCGAGAACAAACCCTCCGACGCAAATCATGATGATGGTCGGAGTCAGAACACGTCCCATCTGGAACCATAGCAGCAGGTCGGTGATCAGTGCGGTACCAATGGCTTCCCGTATGACAGTCGGTGGGTTGATGCGTCGTGCAGTGAAAAAATAACGGTTCATCAGTGCGTAAAATGGAAGCAGAAATCCACAGACAAAAATGAACAGAGCCAAAAAAAACAGCCAGCGTTCCCGCAGGTAAGGCTGCGTGTACATTACGAGGTAATATAGCCCTGCTCCGGAGGGAAGCGCTAATAGAATCCCGAGAAGGAAGTAAGAAAAAACATTCTTCATTTTTCGTTCCATCTTAAATTATAAATGAATATTGGCAAAAGTGCGGGTAATCGTTGCAAATTGTCTGAAAATCTGAACCGTATGTTTATGATAATCAGGTATAATAGAAAGACAGATAGGACTGGTATATGGACAAGATCGCTGTTTTGATTCCCTGTTATAACGAGTCGGCTACGGTTGCGAAGGTTGTTTCTGATTTCAAGCGGATGCTTCCGGAAAGTGTCGTTTATGTTTATGACAACAATTCAACTGACGGAACCGCTGAAATCGCTGAAAAAGCCGGTGCTGTGGTACGATTTGAACACCAGCAGGGGAAAGGGAATGTGATCCGCCGCATGTTCCGTGAAATCGATGCTGAATGCTATATTATGACGGATGGAGATGACACCTATCCGGCACAGAGCGCTCCTGCGATGGTGAAAAGGGTCCTTGAGCATAAGGTTGATATGGTGGTTGGAGACAGACTTTCCTCTACCTATTTTCAAGAGAATAAGCGCCCGTTTCATAATTTCGGTAACAGCCTGGTCCGGGCAAGCATCAACATCCTGTTCAAAAGTGACATCAAGGATATAATGACCGGTTACCGGGCTTTCAGTTACCAGTTTGTGAAATCCTTCCCGGTGCTCTCAAAAGGGTTTGAGATCGAAACCGAGATGAGTATCCATGCCATTGACAAAAACCTGGCGGTGGAGAACGAAGTGATCGAATACCGTGACCGGCCGGCCGGCAGCCAATCCAAACTGAATACCTATGCAGACGGGTTCAGGGTGCTGCGGACCATCGTTCGCTTATATCGAAATTACAAGCCTCTGCACTTCTTTGGCATAATCGGCTTGATTCTCGCGATACTTTCAGTGGCGTTTTTTGTTCCGGTGATGGTGGAATATGTCCGTACAGGTCTCGTCCCGAACTTCCCGACCCTGATCGTGTGCGGGTTTGCCATGATCGCGGCCATTCAGTCATTCTTTTCCGGGCTGATCCTCGAAAACATGAAACAAAAGAATCGGCAGGATTTTGAAATGCAGTTGATACGGATCGATGAACGTTATAAAAAAATCTCAGGAGGACGGCAGCATTTGGCATAACTGCTGTCTGCCGTTTTTCGCCGGCTGTATGATGAAAGTCTGAAAATACAGTTCAATAATAATTACACCCGAATTATTCATGAACCCAAAAAGAGCTTCAAAAATAACATGAATGAGGCGACAGTTGAAGTGTAAAGCCATTTCCAGAGCAGGTGTTAGAATTCACGATAGCTCGTCATCCAGTTCTTTTGCCAGTTTTCTTAATAC
>JAFRIR010000040.1 GCA_017432685.1 Flexilinea sp.
ATACCTTCTTAAATTGTCATAATCAATTTTGAAACCGTGGTAAAATATTGTTGTTTGCGCCTATAGTGAAGTGGATATCACATTACCCTCCGGAGGTAAGAGCCTGAGTTCGAGTCTCAGTAGGCGTACTTGGATTGGGGGAGTGCTGGAACTGGCAGACAGGCATGACTTAGGATCATGTGCCGTAAGGCGTGAGGGTTCGAGCCCCTCCTTCCCTACAGAAAGCGTTAACTGCTCTGTGAAATTTTACAAAATAATGAGGAACCAACCTTGAAAATCGAAAAGCAAAATCTCGAAAATCATGAAGTAAAACTCGATGTCTCCGTCGAGAAAGACGAATTCGCTCCGTACATGAATAAAGCCGCAAAAAAGATTGCCGCATCTCAGCGTATTCCGGGATTTCGTCCCGGGAAAGCTCCTGCGAATGTGATCCGGAACATGTTCGGTGAAATGGCGATCGCTCAGGAAGCTTTCGATATGTTCCTTGAAGAAAAATACGGAGCCATCCTTGATGAAGCGGGGGTTGAGCCCGGCGCCATGGGCCGCCTGGACAGTCTTGATGACATCGTTGAACCGAAATTCTCCCTGATCGTTCCTTTGAAAGCAACGGTTGATTTGGGCGATTACCGCGCGATCCGTGAAGAGTTTACTGAAGAACCTGTTACTGATGAAGAAGTCGAAAGAGCTCTCAAGGAACTGAAAGAGCCTTATGCCTCTCAGGAACCATCCGACGGAGAAGTTGAAGGCGGAAATCTGGTCTTCGTGATGATCAAGGGTGAGCTTGACGAACCCATGGAAGAAGGCGGTACTACTGAACTGGTTAAAGAAATGCCTTACCAGTTTATTGTCGGTTCAGACGATGATGAAGGTTCGGCCTGGCCTTATCCCAAATTCACTCAGTGCCTGAAAGGTCACAAAGAGGGTGATGTTATCACATCCGAATATACCTATCCTGAAGATACAGCTATCCAATCGCTGAAAGGACATACGGCAACCTATACCACCACGATTCAAAGCGTCAAAAAGATGGTTCTGCCCGAAAATGACGATGAATTTGCGAAGAATTTCGGCAAAGATACCTTCGATGATTTGATGGACGAAATCAAAAAGAGCCTCAGTGAAAGCAAAAATCGCTCTGAAGAAAACAAATATATCGAAACAATTGTTTCTAAGATGGCAGAAGGCGCAACCGTTGTGTATTCTCCCGCTGAGCTGAAAAATGAGATCGATGAACGTCTGGCAGAACTGAAACATAACATTCAGGACCGTGGCATTGGGTTTGATGCGTGGCTGAAGATGAAGAAGACCGATGAGGAAAAGTTTGTTGAAGAAGAAATCAAACCGATCGCCGAAGAACAGCTCAAGCGCAAGCTCATGATCAGCGAATTTGCAAAACAGGAAAAAATCGATCTGAACTTTGAAGATTTCCAGAATAAGTATAACGAACTGCTGAATTATATGCAGCCGCAGCTGGAACATGCAAAGAACAAGCATGAACGAGAACATTTGCTTGGTCATATCCGTGAAGATGCGCTGAATGAAACTTACTCGAGCGCTGTTTTCGGCAGACTGATGGCCATTGCGAAGGGTGAAAATCCTGCGATCGAAGATCCTGCTGAAAAAGCTGCAAAGGCAGCAGCTGCAGCCGCCGCCGACCTCGAAGCGGCAAAAGAAACGGAACAACCGGCTGAAGAAAAATCAGAAGATACCGAATCCAAAGAATAAAAAATTTGAAGGGCGCCGCGAGGCGCTCTTCTTATCAAAGCATATCTTAATACTAACGGGCGGGGGTATGGGGGCGGCAGCCCCCGAAATCCTCCAGACGAGGTTCAGAGAATTTATTCTCTGAACCTCGTCTGGACAAAGAAGTTTTTGAAGTCTCCATAAATATGATTTTCTTGCATAATGCTTATATATTTCTAATAGAAAAATGCTCGTGTGTATGATATGATTATAAAATTGAAAAAGAACAAAGAAAGGAAGTATTTACTATGAACCCATTGAGCACAATCATCCCGAGCGTTGTAGAAGGCAACGGCGGTTTTGAAAGATCCTACGATATTTATTCACTGCTCCTGAAGGAAAGAATTGTTTTCGTCGGTTCACAAATTGATTCTCAAATTGCAAACCTTGTCGTTGCTGAATTGCTTTATCTCAGCCGGGAAGATCCTGACCGTGACATTCAGATGTACATTCAATCCCCGGGGGGCTCTGTTTATGCCGGACTGGCAATTTATGACACCATGCAGATGATCCCCAACCGCATTAACACTGTAGCCTGCGGTTTTACGGCTTCATTCGGAACCGTTTTGCTGACCGCCGGCGCCAAGGGTCATCGTTTCGCATTGCCAAATGCTACGATCCATATGCATCAGCCACTCGGTGGAGCCGAAGGCCAGGCTTCGGATATTGAAATTCAGGCAAAAGAGATCATGCGTCTGAAGAAGGATTTGATGAATATCCTCTCCTATCATACCGGACAGCCATATGAAAAGGTTCTCGAAGATTGCGACCGCGATCATTATTTCAGCGCTCAAAAGGCTGTTGAATACGGTCTGATCGACAAAGTACTGGAGCCGGGGAAACAGGTTAAATAAAAATGAATATTTCCGCACTGAAAAAGGTCAAAGCGTTGTTCCTGGATATGGATGGCGTGCTTTGGACGGACAAGAAGGAGATCGGAAATCTGCAAGAGGTTTTTGAAGCCATAAAATCGAGCGGATTGAAGGTTCTCTTCGGATCCAACAACGCCACAAGAACTCCGGAAGAGTATTGTGAGAAATTAGCCTCATTCGGTGTGCATGTTTCTCCTGAACAGTTTTTCACCTCAGGTATCGCTACGATCTATCAGCTGCGGAAAGATTTTCCTCAAGGTCCGAAGGTTTACGTTTTCGGTTCACCCTCGTTAAAAAAATTGCTCCGTGACAACGGATTTGAAGTCACGGAAGAAAACGCTGATGTAGTTTTGGCAAGTCTTGACCGGGAAATCAATTATGAAAAAATATCCCGTGCAATGATCGAGATTTGTGAACATGGTGCGAAGTTTTATGCTACGAACACTGACAGCACATTCGTGACAGAAAACGGATGGCGGCCGGGCGGTGGTGTGATGGTCAACTGTGTAGAAACCTGCACAGGCGTTAAACCCTTCGTGATCGGAAAACCGAACACCGTGATGATCAAAATGGCTTGTGAAGCGAACGGATTGTCTAAAGATGAGATCATGGCCGTCGGAGACCGGTACGAGACCGATATAATGGGCGGACTTAACTTCGGATGTCCTACGGGACTTGTACTGAGCGGTTACGAAACAGCAGAAACGCTTTCGAAACTTGATCCAAAACCGGACCTGGTTTGTAAAGATTTGGCTGAACTGGTGAACACACTGCAAAATCTGTAATATATTTTGGGCACCTCTAAAAACTAATGGGCGGGGGTATGGGGGCGGCAGCCCTTACCTGCTTCGAAAGGTACAGGCTTCGCCTGATTTATAAACGAAGCAGGAGCTTCGCCCTCCCGAGGAGATTCAGAGAATTTATTCTCTGAATCTCCTCGGGACAGAGAAAAATTGGAGTTTTTAGAGGTTCCCTTTTGATTTATTTCAAAATTAAGAGGGATTTTCTGCGCATTTTTGCAGGATAATCCCTTTTCTGCTGTATAATTATATTTTGGGAGAAAACAGTAAATGAAACCGCTGATCAATGATTTCTCACTGTCAGAACTAACATCTAAAATTACCGAAATGGGTGAACCTGCTTACAGGTCTAAACAAATATGGCAAATGATGTATAGACAATTAATCGCTTCACCGGCGGATTTCAGTAATTTACCGAAAGATTTCCGTCAGCGGTTGGATGAACAATTTTGTTTTCTTCCGCTGCGTGTAGAGAAAGATCTTAAATCTTCTGACGAACAAACCAACAAATTGTTGTTCCGTCTTCAGGATGACAAGATGATCGAATCCGTTTTGATGCGTTACCGGGAACGAAATACAATTTGTATCTCTTCTCAGGTAGGATGTCCGATGAACTGCGCATTTTGCGCTACCGGCCAGATGGGGTTCATACGGAATTTATCTGCCGGTGAAATCGTGGCACAGATCCTGTTTTTTGCCCGCATGCTGAAAGCGGAAGAGCTGAAATTGACCAACATCGTTGTGATGGGGATGGGAGAGCCATTCCATAATTATGATGCCGTAATGAAGGCAATTGACATCATCAATGACCCGGATGGGATGAACTTTGGAGAGCGGCGTGTAACGATTTCTACCGTCGGTCTGGTACCGCGTATCGAACAATTCACAGCAGCAAAACGACAGATCAACCTGGCTGTTTCACTTCATGCCCCGAGCAACGCGGTAAGGGATAAAATCATTCCTGCAAACAAAAAATATCCTATAGATCAATTACTGGAAGCCTGCAAAAATTATACTGAGAAAACCGGTCGGAGGATCACCTTTGAATATGCTCTTATCCATGGTTTGAATGACAACTATGAAAATGCGGTGCAGCTGAGCAAACGCTTGAAGGGAATGTTGTGTCATGTAAATCTCATCCCGCTAAACAGTACAAAGAAATATGAAGGCAGCGGGTCGAACCATGATCGGGTGCAGAGCTTCAAATCAGTTCTTGACAGGAACGGCATTCCTTGTTCGGTTCGTTTAAAACGCGGTATCGACATCGGTGCAGGATGCGGTCAATTGGTGTCAGAAGAATAATAATCAGGAGAAACAGAAATGGCAGGAAACATTTTTTCGAAATGGTTTAAAGGCCTGGACAGAACCAGAAAGGTGACTTTCAGCAGACTTGCTACGCTGTTGGGGACAAATGAAATCACGGACGAAACCTGGGATGACCTGGAGGAGATTTTTATCCAATCCGATATCGGCGTGGAAACGTCCGAAGACATGATCCATAAATTGCAGGCGATCTCGAAAACACTCGGCTATTCCAAAGCCAATGAACTTGAAGGAACACTGCGAAAAGAGCTTAGAGCGCGCCTGAGCACGCCTGATGATCCGCTGGAAATGATCAACAGGGCGAAACCCTTTGTGATTTTATTGGTCGGTGTGAATGGATCCGGAAAGACTACGACAGCCGCAAAGCTGGCAAAACAGTACAAAGAGGCAGGAAAAAAAGTAATGCTCGCAGCTGCGGATACTTTTCGTGCGGCGGCTATTGACCAGCTGCAGGAATGGGGAAACCGTCTGAACATTCCGGTCATTGCCGGTGTGGAAGGCGGTGATTCTGCCGCAGTGGCTTATGACGCAACGACCGCAGCGGTCGCAAGAGGCATGGATGTAGTGATCATCGATACCGCCGGAAGGCTGCAATCCCGTTATAACCTGATGGAAGAGCTCAAAAAAGTCTATCGTGTGACAGGGAAAGCGCTTGAAGGCGCTCCTCACGCGGTTTGGATCGTACTCGATTCCACTACCGGACAAAATGCCATGTCACAGGCAAAGGCTTTCAAAGAAGCTGTCAAAGTTGATGGTGTTATTCTTTCAAAGCTTGATACGTCCGCAAAAGGCGGGATGGCCTTCAGTGTTGCCGATGAACTGGACCTGCCGATCATTTATGCCGGATTGGGAGAAAAACCGGAAGATCTGACCGTTTTTGATCCGGATAGTTTTATCGATGGAATTTTGAAAGCAGATTAAGGGCTGAAATTTATGCAGGATTTGGTTGAACGCGTAAACAGCGCAAAGAAAAAAATCAGCGAACTTATCGAGCATGTGGATCTTGACAGCCGGAAAAATGAGCTGGCATCAGCTCAAAGGGAAGCGGAAAATCCAAACCTCTGGGACGAGCCGGAAAAGGCCCAGAAGCTGATGAAAAAGATCAATGATCTACAGGCGGAAATTAATAGCTGGGATGAGCTCGCAAAAAAGGCTGATGACGTCATGGAACTTGCCGAGATGGATGATGAAGCCATGCGGGACGAGCTGGAAAACGAAATCAGCGAAATTGAAACTGAATGCGACAAAAAGGAGATCGCAACCCTTCTCTCCGGTAAATTTGACCGGGGCAATGCGATCCTTGCGATCCATGCCGGTGCCGGTGGTACCGAGGCCCATGACTGGGCCTCCATGCTTCAGCGAATGTACCTGCGCTGGATCGAATCTCATGGCTACGATAGTGAAATTGTTGATTTCACTCCCGGTGAAGAAGCCGGAACCAAGACGATCACGATCACGGTCAGCGGTCAGTTTGCTTACGGCTATCTGAAATCTGAAAAAGGCACACATCGTTTGGTTCGCCTTTCACCTTTCGATGCAGCGCATCGAAGACACACATCATTTGCGATGGTGGAAGTTCTGCCGGAAGCGGTGGATGATGATTCCATCGAGATTCCCGAATCGGACTTGCGTATAGATGTTTTCAAGTCGTCCGGTGCAGGCGGACAGAACGTACAAAAGAACTCGACAGCCGTGCGGCTTCTCCACATTCCGACCGGGATTATCGTCACATGTCAGAATGAGCGTTCTCAGACGCAAAATCGGGAAACCGCGATGAAGGTTCTGAAATCACGGCTGCTGGATATCAAACACCAGGAACAGGAAAAAGAATTGGCGGAACTGCGCGGTGATTATGTGAAAGCTGAATGGGGCAGCCAGATCCGCTCTTATGTGCTGCACCCTTATCAAATGGTGAAGGATCATCGTACCGAGTATGAAGTCGGTAACGCGCAGGGAGTTTTGGATGGTGATTTAGATGGGTTTATGCAAGCCTATCTGAAATATTTAAAATAAAGAGAGGTGTATTATGAAAAAATTATTTGAAGAGTTCAAGGAATTTATTTCGAAAGGTAATGTTCTTGGTCTCGCAATCGGTATCATTATCGGCGGCGCTTTCAATGATATCGTCAATTCTCTGGTCAACGATGTAATCATGCCGATCATCGGTCGTCTGCTTTCCGGAGTATCATTCAGTGATTGGTATATTCCGCTCACAACAGAACACTATGATTCATTTGCTGCTGCAAAAGCTGCCGGTGCTCCGATGATCACCATCGGCAATTTCATTTCCGCTGTTATCAACTTTTTTATCATTGCGCTGGTTCTGTTCTTCATCATGAAGGCTGCTAACAAGGCGACAGAAGTAGCCCGCAAGAAGGCTGAAGCTGATGCAAAAGCTGAAGCAGCAGCCCCGGCTGAACCGAGTGAAGAAGTTAAACTTCTCACCGAAATTCGCGACGCACTTGCTGCAAAAAAGTAGTGTGCAGATAGATTCTCAGAACAGTGACCGTCAACAGATGGTCACTGTTTTTTTACCACTTTGTCATAGCATATAAATGACAATTGTCATGAAAATGTTTGTTTTGCTTAAAAAAAAGATTCTTTACCTAAACTTCCCGGAAGTTTTACGATAAAATAAATTGTTATTACTAATCCCGGGTATATCCGGGAAATAATCCAAGGAGAAAAGTATGAAGAAAAGTTTGATCGTATTGTTTGCCATGCTTCTCGTCCTCAGCACTGCTTCTCTTGCATTTGCGCAGGAAGGCGTTTTGTACGTTCTCTGCACGCCGCAGGAAGAATGGTGCCAGGGTATGGAAGAGGAATTCGAAGCTGTCTATCCGGAAATCGATGTTCAGTGGAACCGCTTGTCTTCCGGTGAAGCTCTTGCCCGTGTTCAGGCCGAAAAGGGTAACCCGTCTTTCGATGTCTGGTGGGGCGGCCCGATGGACGCATTCATCGCTGCAAAAGCTGAAGGCGGTCTTCTGGAGCAGTATGAAAGCCCGAGCCTTTCAAATGTTCTCGAAAAGTTTGAATACCTTGTCGACACAGATCACTACTATGCCCCGATTTACATGGGCACGATCGGTTTCATGACCAACACCAATTGGCTTGCTGATCATCCCGGCGTTGAACCCCCGACTTCCTACTACGATCTGCTGAAACCCGAATACAAGGGACAGGTCATGATTTCCCACCCGTCCACTGCCGGTACCGGTTACACCTTCCTCTCCTCTGTTCTGCAGGTTATGGGTGAAGAAGATGGCTGGAAATATATGCGCGATTTGAATGACCAGGTCTACCAGTACACCAAGTCCGGTTCAGCAGCAGGCAACAACACGAACGAAGGCCAGACTGCTACATCTGTCGTCTTCTCTCACGATGCTGTCAAGTTCATCGATGACAAAGGCGCTCCGTGTGTCCTGACCTTCCCGGAAGAAGGTACCGGTTATGAAGTTGCCGGTGTCGCGATCCTTGCCGGTGCAAAGAACCTCGATAACGCGAAACTCTGGTACGATTGGGCACTGACTGCCGATGCACAGAAACTTGGCCCGCGCTATGCTTCCTACCAGGCTCCGACTGTGGAAGGTGTTGAACTGTCTCATCCGGAACTGCTTGAATGCAACCTGATCAACTACGACTTCCAGTGGTCCGGCGATCACAAACAGGAATTCCAGGATAAATTCTCCAACGAGATCCAGAACCGCGAAGACGTTCACTGATCTGATTAGATAACAAAAATGCGAGGGAGCCGATCAACGGTTCCCTCGCTGTGATTGAAGCAAAAAAGCTGTTGTCGTAAATCTTTGATAGTTAAGGATTCAAAGATTTATCACAACAGCTTGATATAAGCAAAAAGCCAAAAACAGGAGTACTTATGCAGGAAACTGAAGCTGAAATAACAAAAATGACGACAAAAAAGAAGGGTGGACTGAAGAATCGAATCAGTGAGATCGCTCTGATTGCACGTGATCCGATCCTGATGACTGCTCTGATTTTTTCGTTCATTTTTCTGATCGTTTTTGTCTTCTATCCGATCATCCGCACCAGTATGCGCGGTTTTGTGACAAAAGACGGCGTGTTCGACCTTACAGAATTTGCGAGATATTTCGACGGTACGATTTTTGACGGTGTGAATGAAGGTCTGAAAAAAATCAACTGGGTTGTTCAGGAAACAGTCGGATACGGACGGACTTATCGATATGTGTTGGGTGACACATTAAAAATGGGGTGTCTGACATCATTCTTCGGAACCCTCATCGGGTTTATATTCGCCTATGCGACTGTCCGATGTAACGTCCCCGGAAAACGCTTCGTTCACCTGATTGCCCTGATCCCGACCGTTTCACCCCCGTTCGCAGTAGCTATCGCGATGATTCAGCTTTTTGGACGTACCGGTTTGATCACGAAAAACCTGCTCAAGATTAATTTCACTGCGGAAACAAATGATATTTACGGAATGGACGGTCTCGTGATCGTGCAAGTACTGACATTTTTCACGGTTTCCTACCTGATGCTGAAATCCATGATGGAACGTCTTGACGCTTCCATGGAAGAAGCAGCCGAAACTCTGGGCGCCAGCCGCTGGTATCTGTTCAGAACCGTCACACTCCCGCTGCTCGTTCCGGGCATTGCTTCAAGCTTCCTGCTTCTGTTTGTTGAATCCATGGCTGACCTTGGCAATCCGCAATTTATTGCAGGTCGAGTGACCGTCCTTTCTTCGCAGATCTATATGGCAGTCATCGGCGAATACAATTATCAGAAAGCTGCTGCGCTTTCACTGGTGCTGCTCCTGCCGACGCTTGTCGTTTACCTTGTTCAGCGGTATTACATCAACAAGCGTTCCTATGTTTCCGTAACCGGCAAACCGACCGTGGGAAAGATCTATGAAAAATCCAAAACCATCCGCGTGATTTTTGCCGTTCTGGTTTACTTGATCTGTGCATTTATCGTGATCGTTTATCTGACGATCATTGCCTGTTCCCTTGTCCGCCGCTGGGGAGTTGACTTTACGCCATCCCTTGATAACTGGCGTACATTGATTGACCGCGGTCTGGAATCTATCCTTGACACGACTTTCCTGAGCTTGTTCGCAACACCGATTTCAGCAGTGTTCGGTATGGTTATTGCTTTCCTGATCGTGCGAAAGAAATTTTCCGGGAAAGAGATTCTCGATTTTGGTTCAAACCTGGGTGGCGCTGTTCCGGGTACGATCGTCGGTATGGGGTTCATCCTTGCATTCAACTTTGAAAATGTTGGGATGATTTACGCTCTGGCGGTTATCGGCAGTTTCTTCTTTATCACCTGTGTTTCAAAAGACTGGAAAGAACGTATCCTGATCCTTGTCTGTGGTGTTGGCATTGGTCTGTTGTGCAGCTGTCTGGATGACGGCGGACCGATCCACCTGCTGGGTGAAGGAATCGGGCTTGCGAACCTTTATTACGTTGTGGGAGCGGTTTTGATCCTGCTCGGGTTGTTTATCAATATGCAAAAAGGATACAAAGGTGCAGGGAAACTGTCCATCTGGACGGGCATTTACCTTGTTTTGAATAATCTGATCCTGTATGTTTCCAAACCGCTGCGGATTTCAGGAAAACGCCAGCAAATCCGCTGGCTGAAGGTCACCCTGCAGCAGCTTGCGGACTACATCGAAGTTCCGTTCTCCCTCCCGACATTCTTCATCGGTGTCTGTCTGTTCTTTATCACAGCCCTGGTGATTTATCAATATCATGGGAAATTCAAGACCCTGCTTCGTGTGCTCTTCCTGGCATGCGCGATCACCATGCTCTTCACCGGCAACAAGCTGATCATGTCCGGTACCGCTTATGTGATCCTGTTTGCCTTCCTTGTCCGCTCCATCCCGGCTTCCGTTCGTTCCGGTGTTGCTGCGCTGCAGCAAATCGATGGCTCCATTGAAGAAGCTTCCTCGATTCTGGGCGGAGACAGCGCCTATACTTTCCGTAAGGTAACATTACCGCTGATCACTCCTGCGCTCCTGAGCGGTTTGATTTTCGCCTTTACACGGCATATGACCAGTTTGTCAGCGATCATTTTCCTGGTCAGCGCAAAATGGCGTATCGTTACAGCCATCATTATGAGCGGCTGGGAGCAGGAAGGAATCAGCTATGCGGCTGTGTTCTCCACGGTGATCATTGTGGTAGTTCTGATTTTTATCGGCCTGATCAACCTGATCACAAAGAAAATACTCAAGATCGACACGAACATCGATATCAACAGCTTCTAATTGAAATCGAAGGAGAAAAGAATGTATCTATCGCTTAATCATGTTACAAAAACATTTCCGGCGCGCGGTGGGGCCGGTGAAGTCAACGCCGTTCATGATGTGAACATCGAGATCCAAAAAGGCGAACTTGTCACTCTGCTGGGTCCTTCAGGCTGTGGAAAAACCACAACACTGCGTCTGGTTGCCGGTTTTGAATTCCCTACCAGCGGCGACATTATTCTGGATGGAAAAGTGATCAACAATGTACCGACCCATAAGCGTGATATGTCCATGGTGTTCCAAAGCTATGCAATTTTCCCGCATTTGAACGTATATGAGAACATTGCGTACGGTCTCCATGTACAGAAGGTCGGCAAAGATGAAATCAAAACCCGCATTGACCGCGTTCTGGACATGGTCCATCTGGAAGGTTATGAAACCAGAGCTCCAAACCAGCTTTCCGGCGGTCAGCAGCAGCGTGTCGCGCTTGCCCGTGCTTTGGTGATGAATCCGAAAGTGCTCCTGATGGACGAGCCGCTGTCAAACCTCGACACAAAATTGCGTGAAAAGATGCGCTTTGAGATCCGTCAGCTTCAGCGCGAACTGGGTTTCACCAGCCTTTATGTGACCCATGACCAGTTGGAAGCCATGGTTCTCTCCGATAAAGTCGTTATCATGAACGGTGGGAAACTGGAGCAATTCGGAAAGCCGAGAGAAATTTATCGCTACCCGGGTTCCCGTTTCGTAGCAGATTTCATCGGACGTGCAAACTTCCTTGAAGCGAAAGTCATCGAAGCCAAAAACGGGGATATGAAGATCAGTGTTTTCGATAAAATTATTTCACTGAATGATCCGTATTACTCGAATTTCAGCGCAGGAGAAAAGATTGATCTTGTCGTACGTCCGGAAATGGTCAATGTTCGCAGAGATGCCGGTAAATTTGACGGGAAAGTCGTAACAGCTTCATATCTCGGTGAATCGATTGAATACGTGATCGACCTCTATGGGACGCATATCACAGCCCGGGAAACAGATCCGGCCCGCATGGATATCATTCAGGAAGGGACACCGGTAAAAGTCGACTTTGTTGAAAATTGTCTGCATGTTTTGAAAATCTAAGAGTTATATGTCAGCAGTTTTGATGGTGAAAGAGATTCTCACTTTCACCATCTTTTCTGTTATAATCGAAGGTGATGGATAAGGAGAGAGGTAGATGAGAAAGAAAGTTATTTTTTTAGTTGCAGTATGTCTTTTCGGTGCAGCCATGACATCCTGCTCTCTTTTTCATACTCCCGACCAAACCGTTGATTATAAACAAATAGAGCTGACAGCGGCAGTACATATCACACAGACCTTTGAAGCAATGCCCACAAATACTCCGACGTTTACACCGGAACCGACAAACACACCTGAACCAACTGCAACCGAGATTCCGACTGTTACCGAAGAGCCGGAGGAGTTTTTGATTTCAAGAATGGAGGTGGTTCCGACAGAAGCTCCTCCGGAGCCAACCGCAACAGTTTATTTTCCGGATAAAGCTGACTTCGTTTCTGCACTGCCAAGTCCCAATCAATTCGTTCCGAATCAGCATTTTTATCTCACCTGGCAGCTGAAAAACACCGGGACTTCAACATGGTCAGGAAAATATCGCTTCCATTACAGTGACGGTATTCAACTCGCTGAACAGAGCAGCTATGAGATCAATGAAACCGTGGCTCCGGGCGGTATTCTGACTGTAACCATGCCGGCTGCAGCTCCGGACAGTCTCGGTACCTACAAAACGACCTGGGTTCTGGAGAATCCGGATGGAATTCCTTTTTATTATGTGAACTATGTCACAATCGTAGGCGATCAAACCTATATCACAGCGGCCCCGGAATTAAACCCAACAGGAACCCCTTCTTCTTTTGAATGGATGTGTTCCGATCCGGAACGAAGCAGGATCCAGGGAGATGGCTGTTCCGGTTATTGTTCACCGGAAACTGTGATCCAAATGGAAATAAACGGCATGGCCTGTTATGCGAATGGTGAAAGAGTAAGATATGACGAGTAGATCACGATTCATTTCAATATCACTGATATTGATTCTTTTTTCTGCTTTTCTGTCATCGTGCAGAAATATGCCGGTAAAGAAAACCATATCTCCCGATGTTACAGCAGATGGGCAGATTGAAGAAAAAAAAGAACCTGTTCAGGAAATGAACGATGATACGATCATCATGCGCCCAATAACAGATTGGAGTGAGCCGGCAAATGACAGTCCTACCGTAACACCGATCGTCCTGGGACCGGAAAAACGGGGAGAAGCAGCGCCGATGATCATCAGGGAACCGGTTGAACAGATTTCCCGAGATCCATCCTCCTACCCATCAAGTAATATGGGCGGTTATCCACAAATTTCAACCCCTGTCCCAACAGCCATTCAGGGAGCAGCGCAGGGGGCTATGCGAGACGAAATGGAACTGGTCAGTTTCAATCCGCGAAATAACTCAACAGTTTTGCCCGGACAGTCATTACATCTTGATATTTCACTAAAAAACACAGGGACTACCACGTGGCAGACAAATTATAAACTGACAGATGTTTCCGCCTCGCCGATGGCAATTACCAAAGAGTATTCTCTTCCCTATCCGGTTGCCCCGGGTGGAACTGTTTTGATCTCAGTGTATATGGCTGCTCCCTCCCCTTTGGGAAGTTATGTGGAAAATTTCCAAATAAAAGACGCGTACGGAGCTGTGTTCGGACAATTTGAATATTACCTGTCAGTCGGTGATTTTTCCGTTATCACGGCAATTCCCACGCTCACAGCTACGATCACACCCACTTACTATTCCCCTGAGGGAATCACGGCTACTCCCGATTCATTAAACTGGATGTGCATTGATCCAGAACGAAGCAAACTTCAGGATTGTTATTCTTTCTGTGTGCAGTTTTCAGACAGAGAAGAATTCAAATATTGTTATTACAACGGAGAACGTTATCTGACTCCGGTTCCATAATATTTTCAGGAGGATTTTATAAAATGAAAAAAGATTTAGATATTTTGATGGTTGGACATTTTGCAAAAGATAAAATCGTTGTTGATGGCGTAGAAGAGATCTGTGCCGGCGGAGCGGTTTATTATGGCGCCGTAGTTCTGAAGCGTCTTGGTCTGGAAGTCGGCGTTGCCTCTCGCGGAAATCCGGATGATTATCCCAGCCTCCAGCCGCTGATGGACATGGGCATTGAGTTTGACCTGCATCCTGCCTCACAGTCCTCCGGCTGTATCAACATTTATAATTCTGCTGATATGGATCATCGTATCTGCAAGCTCTTCGGATTTGCCGGTGAGATTCCCTATGAAGATATCCCGGATGTCAACGCGAAGATCATTGCGATCCTCCCGATCATTGCCGGCGAAGTGAGCCTGGACACATTGATCAAATTGTCAAAGAAGGCTCCCATTGCTTTGGATGTTCAGGGTTTTGTCCGCGTTCCGGAAGGTGACGATCTTCTCTTCAAGCCCTGGAAGGACATGGAAGAAGGCCTGAAATACGTGACATTCCTCAAAGTCGACAGCGCGGAAGCTGAATATCTTACCGGTGAAAAGGATCTTGAAAAAGCTGCAAAGAAACTGGCTGCCTACGGTCCGAAAGAAATCGTTCTGACTCAGAAGAAAGAGATCCTGGTTTACGCAGACGGGAAGTTCTATCGCGCACCGTTTATGCCCAAGAACCTTTCCGGCAGAACCGGCCGCGGTGACACCTGCATCACTTCATATATTGGTTCCAGAATTAAACATGATCCGGAACGCGCCTGCCAAATTGCCGGCATCATCACAAGCATGAAGCAGGAAGTACCAGGACCATGGACAGGTGATATCGATCCGGAAAGGTTTGATCCGCAGATCGTTTTCGGTGATTAAGAGGTTAAGATGGATTTCAACGAAGCTGAAGAAAAATTCGAAGAATCTGTCCGCGATGCAAACATCCGGAAAGAGGACGCGATTGACTCTGCAATGCTGAAAGCAGACGAACTGGTTTCAGAAGCAGAAAATAAATATGAAGAGCGCAAAGCAGAACTCGGTGAAATGGCTGAAGAAATGAAAGCAAACGCTGCCGAAAAAAAGGAGCATCTTGCTGACAAAGCTGAGGAACTGAAGGAAAATCTCACCGAAAAACGTGATGATCTTGCTGAAGCGTTTCATGATATGCATGATCAAGCCCGGGAGAAGGGTGAAGCTGCAGCATTTGTTGCCATGATGAAAGCTGATGACGCGGCTGCTAAAGCTGAAGAACGTAGAGAAGAGATCCTTGAAAAATTTGAAGATTTCAAGGATACGCTCGAATTTGCCGAAAAAGATATCGATGAACAGATCGAAAAACAGGCAGCAGACTTAGACGAAAAAAAAGAAGCATTCGATGCCTGGGCAGACGGAGTGAAGGAAGAGGCTGCAGAGAAGAAGGATGAATACGCTGAGCAAGCCGAATCAATTCGGGAAGAGGTGAAGGAGAAAACCCGTGATGATGTCGAAGACATTCGAGGCTCCTTTCAAAAACCGGATGATGAACTTGAACAGCTTCCCGTTACCCGCCGGGAACCTTCCATCCCGCAATATGTCCCCAGAACCTATACTCGGGAAATTCCTTCGGAACCGGTTTCTGACGACAATTCTGTTTATAATGTCGACGATGAAGTTCAACCGGTAGGGAATGGCGTGAAGGCGTCTGTTTCTGACAGAAGCGACAAAAAAAGTGACAACAAGGTTCTCTGGATCATTCTGGCGGTGGTTGCCGCAATCATCGTTGCCGGATGTTGTGCTTTCACTCTGATATTTGCATTAATGCGGGCAGCGATCGGCTGATCCCTCGAAGGTGGTGTTATGGCAGGAGAACCGAATAACAAAATCATCTATTCTATGATTCGTGTCTCGAAAATGTACGACAAAAAAGTTGTACTGAAAGACATCTCAATATCCTATTTTTATGGAGCAAAAATCGGTGTTATCGGGTTGAACGGGTCGGGGAAAAGTTCTCTGCTGAAAATATTTGCCGGAGTTGATAAAGATTTTATCGGCGAGACCGCTATTGCTCCCGGATATTCAATCGGTTATCTGGAACAGGAACCACTGCTTGATTGCAATAAAACCGTCAGAGAAGTAGTGGAAGAAGGTGCGCAGGAGGCTGTTGATCTCCTCAAAGAGTTCGAGGAGATCAGCGCCCGCTTTGCTGAGCCGATGAGTGATGAAGAAATGAATGAACTCATCGAAAAGCAGGGAAAGGTACAGGACCGGATCGACCAGCTGGACGCCTGGGATATTGATTCCCGGCTGGAAATGGCCATGGATGCCCTGCGCTGCCCTCCGGGAGATACACCTGTCAACGTGCTCTCCGGTGGTGAACGGCGCCGCGTGGCGCTTTGCCGCCTGCTGCTGCAGAAACCCGACATTCTGCTCCTTGACGAACCGACGAACCATCTGGACGCGGAAGCGGTAGCCTGGCTGGAACGACATCTGCAGCAATATCCGGGTACCGTGATTGCAGTTACGCATGACCGTTACTTCCTTGACCATGTCGCCGGCTGGATCCTGGAGCTGGATCGCGGGGAAGGTTACCCCTTCCAGGGTAATTATTCCTCCTGGCTGGAACAGAAAAAACGCCGGCTTTCACTGGAGGAAAAATCGGAATCCGAACGGCAGCGAACACTGCAGCGCGAGCTGGACTGGATCCACATGTCTCCGAAAGGGCAGCATGCTAAGTCCAAGGCACGTATTGCTTCCTACGAAAAACTTCTTTCCCAGGATTTTGAAAAAGAAGCAGCTGAACTGCAGCTCTTCATACCGCCCGGTCCCCGGCTTGGGAACCTGGTGATTGAAATGAACGATGTTTCCAAAGTATTTGGTGACCGGATTTTGGTCGATAATGTCACATTCAACCTTCCTCCGGGAGGTGTGATCGGCATTATCGGACCGAACGGTGCAGGTAAAACGACGTTATTCCGAATGATCGTCGGTGAAGAGCAGCCTACCAGCGGTACGATTCGCATAGGTGATACTGTAAAGCTGGGTTACATGAACCAGAGCCGGGAAGCATTGGATCCTGAAAAGAATATCTGGGAAGTCATCTCCGGCGGACAGGATGAAATTGTAATTGGCGGCAGGCGGGTCAACTCCCGGGCTTATGTGGCGCGCTTCAACTTCTCCGGCGCAGATCAACAGAAAAAAGTCGGTGTTCTTTCAGGCGGTGAGCGCAACCGCGTTCAGTTGGCGCAAACTCTGAAAAGCGAAGCTAATGTGCTTTTGCTGGACGAACCGACCAATGATTTGGATGTAAACACGATCCGGGCGCTTGAGGAAGGACTTGAAAATTTTGCCGGGTGTGCGCTGGTGATTTCCCATGACCGCTGGTTCCTCGACCGGGTCGCAACACATATCCTGGCGTTTGAAAACGATTCGGATGTCCGTTTTTTTGACGGTAACTATACTCAATATGAGGAAGACCGCAGAAAGCGGCTGGGGATCGAAGCCGATACCCCGCATCGGACAAAATATCGTTCATTGACAAGAGTTTAAAAAACAGACGGTTACCGTCTGAACAAATTTAAAGTGAGGTTGATAAACATGGATTACGCAAAAGAGTCATTACGTCTCCACAATGAGTGGAAAGGAAAAATCGAAGTCATTGCTACGGTTCCGGTAAAGACCAAAGACGATTTGTCTCTGGCTTACACACCGGGGGTCGCACAGCCTTGTCTGGAAATTCAGAAGGATGTTGACAAAAGCTACGATCTCACCCGTCGTCATAACCTCTGTGCCGTGATCACAGACGGTTCAGCAGTCCTCGGTCTTGGTGACATCGGTCCGGAAGCCGGGATGCCTGTGATGGAAGGAAAATGCGTGTTGTTCAAATCCTTTGGCGGAGTTGATGCATTTCCTCTTTGCGTCAAAACACATGATGTTGACGAATTTGTGAACACTGTTTACCTGATTTCCGGTTCTTTCGGTGGAATCAACCTGGAAGATATATCAGCCCCTCGATGCTTTGAAATTGAACGCAAACTGAAGGAAAAATGCGACATTCCGATTTTCCATGATGATCAGCACGGTACCGCAGTGATCACCCTGGCAGGGCTATCCAATGCGCTGAAGGTCGTCGGCAAGAAAAAGGAAGACATCCGTGTCGTCATGTCCGGCGCCGGCGCCGCTGCAATTTCAATCTGCAAGCTTCTGCTTTCCGCCGGTATCAAAAATGTTACACTCTGCGATCGAACAGGCGCTATCTACAAAGGCCGCGAAAAGGGCATGAACTGGATCAAAGAAGAGATGGCTGAAATCACCAATCTGGACTGCAGACAGGGTACACTGGCCGAGATGCTGGTAGGCGCGGATGTGTTCATCGGCGTTTCCTCCCCCGGTCTTGTCACAACCGAAATGGTGAAGACCATGGCAAAAGATCCGATCATCTTCGCCTGCGCCAATCCCACCCCGGAAATCTTCCCGGATGACGCAAAAGCCGGTGGAGCTGCCGTGATCGCGACCGGCCGCAGTGATTTCCCGAACCAAATCAACAACGTGCTGGCCTTCCCCGGAATCTTCCGCGGTACCTTCGATGTGCGTGCCAGTGACATCAATGAAGAGATGAAGCTTGCAGCCGCAAAGGCTCTGGAAGAACTGATCTCTCCTGAAGAACTGTCAGCTGATTATATCATCCCGAAGGCTTTTGACCCGCGTGTAGGCGCAGCAGTCGCCAAGGCAGTTGCCGAAGCTGCCCGGAAAACCGGCGTTGCCCGCATCTGATCATTAAACTTTATTCTGAAAAACACAGCAGCATTTGATGGCGCTGCTGTGTTTTTTCATGAATGTCCGGCAGAACAAAAAGATTGGTATATAATACATTCGAAGAATAAGCAGTGAGAAAAATCATTACGGAGGCAGATAATGATCCATTTTAATGTACCGCCTGTCTATGGAACAGAAGAAGAAAAAATTCATGAAGTAATCGAATTGAGAAAAATCTGCGGAGACGGCGAATTTACAAAGAGATGCAATCATTGGATCGAAACTGATACGGGCTGCGCAAAGGCTTTGCTGACGACCAGCTGCACGCACGCGCTGGAAATGGCAGCTCTTCTCTGCCAAATTCAGCCAGGTGATGAAGTTATTCTGCCATCCTATACCTTCGTTTCGACAGCAAATGCCTTTGTTTTACGAGGGGCAAAACTTGTGTTTGTTGATATCAGGCCGGATACGATGAACATCGATGAAAACCTGATCGAAGCCGCAATCACTGACAAAACGAAAGCCATTGCTGTGGTACATTATGCCGGTGTCAGCTGTGAAATGGACAAAATCATTTCACTGGCCAAAAAGTATCACCTGTTTGTTGTGGAAGACGCTGCACAGGGGGTGATGTCCTCCTATAAAGGGAAAGCGCTTGGAGCAATCGGCGATTTTGGCTGTTTCAGTTTCCATGAAACAAAAAACTACAGCATGGGCGAGGGCGGAGCGCTGCTGATCCATGACGGAAAATATGCAGACATTGCTGAAATCATCCGCGAAAAGGGAACAAACCGAAGCCAATTCTGGCGTGGGAAAGTTGACAAATATCGCTGGGTGGATATTGGTTCCTCTTATCTCCCATCTGAACTGAACGCTGCCTACTTGTTTGCCCAATTGGAAAATGCTGAAAAGATTTTCAATGACCGTATGGAAAGCTGGAATCATTATTATTCCGGACTGAAGGATCTTGCTGCTGAGGAAAAAATCAGCCTTCCCGTGATCCCCGAAAATTGCACACATAATGCGCATATGTTTTATATCAAAGTAAAGGATATCGAAGAACGAAGCCGGCTCATCAGTTACCTGAAAGACAAAGACATAGAAACGGTTTTTCATTATATCCCGCTTCATACTGCTCCGGCAGGATTAAAGTTTGGGCGTTTCCATGGCGATGACAGATATACAACAAAGGAAAGTGAACGACTGCTGCGACTTCCGATGTATTATAGGCTCAAAGGTGAAGATATAGAAGCGGTTGTTGGCGGTATCAAAGATTTTTTTGCTGAAAACTGATGAAAAAAGTAGCTGTACTTCAATCAAATTATGTTCCCTGGAAAGGATACTTTGACATCATCCACGATGCGGATGAGTTTATTTTTTATGACGAAGTGCAGTTCACTAAAAATGACTGGCGCAACCGTAACAGGATCTCCACCCCTGCCGGAATCCAATGGCTGACCATCCCGACAAACGGAAGTATTACCCAGTCCATTGATGAAGTGACAACTTCCGGTTCACAATGGCAGCGGAAACACTTCAATACATTGGTGACTTATTATTCCAAAGCGCCTTATTTCAAAATGTACCGGGATTTTTTTGAAGATTTTTATCTTGGTCATACCTGGTCCAATCTTTCGGAACTGAACCGTTATCTGATCATGCACATCTCCCGGGATATGCTCGGCATTCAGACTGCATTCAGCGACAGCCGGCAGTATGCATCTTCCGGCAGCGGTCATCACAAACTCCTGAGCCTGCTGATCTCAGCCGGAGCTGAATATTACATCTCAGGTCCTGCCGCAAAAACCTATATTCAGGCTCAAGATTATGAAAAAGCAGGCATTGAATTGCATTGGAAGGACTATTCCGGGTATCCGGAATATCCACAGCTGCATGAGCCATTCTGCCATAATGTGACAATTCTTGATTTGCTGTTCAACACCGGTGAAAAGGCGCCCGACTATATCTGGAACAGAAACAAATTAATCACGCTTTGACCATTATTTCAAACGGTTCTGCATTGGGAAGGTGTCTGCGCGTTTTGTCACAAACCGGTTTCCCCTCAATCAGAAAGAACATCATGGAAAGCAGCGAGCCATGTGCAGTAATCAGAATCGTATCATTCGGGTGTCTTTTTATAATCTCATTATAAAACGGTTCCAGACGATTCTTCACATCATTCAGTGATTCCCCCTCCGGGAATTTAAAATTTTCCGGATCAGCTTCCATAGCTGTCCGATATTCCGACGGGAGAAACTCTTTGTCATAAGGCCCGCCTTCATAAGCGCCAAAGTTTCTCTCCCTCAGTCGGCGGTCAAAGATGATTTTCTCATAAGGATAAATGTCTTTCAGTGCAAGACGGGCTGTTGTTTTGGCACGATCCAGGTCGGAGCAATATACTGCATCGAACCGGTATTTCCGCAATAGTGCGTTTGCATTTTTTGCCTGTTCTTCCCCTGTGGCGTTCAGAGGAATATCGGTTATGCCCTGATAACGGTGATGAAGATTCCAGTCAGTTTGTCCATGTCGAATTAAAACCAAAGTTGTCATAATCCATCCTCATAAAAAATAACTGATGTCGGGATAAAGAATCGATCGTTCCGCAATATCGGAGGATCAAGAAAAACGCCGCAAAATTGCGCATAGCCGCTTTTCCCCTCCACAATGTCAAGCGGAGAGAAAATCAGTGCATCCTCAAGATTTAACAGATCGATCCCGCGGATGATCGCAGTCGGCTTGTCGATTGCGTCCGTAAAAGGAAACATTTCCATGGACGCAGTATCATGGATATGCTGACGAACAAAAGGCAGCCGAAAGTTCGGTGCATGCTCATCCGTCAGTTCGGGCTTTTCCTTCAGATATATAAAACTTCCCGAATCTACAGACGTTACAAGAACATCTTCGTCTCGGGCACATACGGAACCTAACGCAGATGGACGATAAAGCGGATTACTTTTGATATATCCTGCTCCGAACAACGCGATCACGAGGATCAGGATACAAACCATATCGGACGTTATCTCCCTGCCCGGCCCGGAAAGCTCAGCGCATTGAAGGTGCTTTTTCCATGCAGGGATCCGGCCGATCAGATATTGGGGAAACAACCCGGTGATACAAGCCGGAACCCACATGCTCACAGCATAAAGACGCAGATAATTGGAAGAAAACGGTACTGCAGCGCACTCGGATAGAATGATCCCCGCGGCACTGACCAACAGCATCGAATAAGCAGCATCTTTTCGATTCAGAACGGAAACAACTATCCCCGCCAGCCAGAGAAGCATCAAAGTGTATCGAAGCGTTGTCTGCAGCGCTTTCGGATTTCCGTTGACAAACGAAAAAGCTCCGTAATATTCCGATTTGATCAGGCTGTCTATAAAGATCGTTTTCAGCGCATACAAAACATTTTCCGGATGTGCCTTCAAAACGGGAGCGCAAAGTGAGGCAACATCGGCAATCACATTCTCTGACGAGTTCAAAGCAATCATTTCAGGTGAAGCAACAACGTCTCCCCAGGATTTTCCTCCAAGACACAACCCATAAACCATTTCGGCTGCCTGACGATTGGGAATCTTTTCATTTCCGTAAACATAACGCTGTGCCATTCGGTTCATGCCAAAACCGGAAAGCATAAGAACAAGCGCAGCCGCTGCCCATATAAATCGTTTCTCATTGTTCCGAAGGAAAACGAAAAAATACCACAAGCCTAAGGCAGGAAACAGGAACATGGCCGCCGGTCTGGCGTTCATCCCGAGGGAAAGCATCAGAAAACCCGCCAGCATCAGCGGCTGTCTGTGAAGACGGATCCCCTTCAGCAGGAAGCGGCAGCAAAGCAGCCCGCAGAGAAAGCCATAAGGCTCAGTCATAAAAGTCCCGAGCCGCTGCCGGATGTAAAAGAACAGGATGGTGAAGAAAACAGACCCACAGACGGTTCCGAAAACACGATTCACTTCATCCATCGTGAAAATCAGGCACAATGCTATGATTACACAGAGAAAAACCTGCAGCGCAAAATAATTGTTTCCGGACACATGCAGGAAAACAGCATAAAAGATCAGAGAAAGCGGTCGAATTGCTGTTGACTGCCCCATCAGCCCACCGTAGAGAAAGCGCTGTGTGTTGATCTGCATGGTAAAAGCGTCAGACCACGGGATAACCCCGCCCAGTGCATACTGATCGGAAATTCCGGAGTTCAGCAGTCCGGAATAGGGCAGCATAACAAAAGCGAATAACAGACCCATCAAAAACACGCGCAGATAGCGGTTTTTAGCAATACCGCATGCGAATGCCGTCAGAAAAATGAGCGGAAAAACATAAATTGTGTTCCGAAAAGTCAGCCCGAGCTGCCGGGGAAGCGGGAGAAAAAGAATAGCATAACAGGCCGCAGTACACAGCAGCACAAACAGGATCGCCGGGGCGATATGGATTGTTTGATGCTCAGTTTTCTTTACTTCCATTTATTTCTGCAGCATCCGGGCAAGAAATTCCCTCGTCCGTTCAGTCTTCGGATGATTAAAAATCTCTTCCGGTGTAGTATCTTCAACAATGACGCCCTGGTCCATGAAGACGACCCGGTTGGAAACGTCCCTGGCGAATCCCATCTCATGAGTGACCACCAACATCGTGAGGCCGGAGGTAGCCAGTGCACGCATCACAGTCATCACTTCTCCGACCATTTCCGGGTCCAGGGCACTGGTCGGTTCATCAAACAGCAGCACTTCCGGATCCATACATAGTCCGCGCGCGATAGCCACACGCTGTTTCTGTCCGCCGGAAATTTGTTTCGGTTTTGCGTGTATATATTGGTCCATACCGACTTTTGTAAGATAGTCCATGGCTTTGGCTTCTGCTTCTTTGTGAGAGCGTTTCAGTACCTTCTGCTGGCCGACGATGCAGTTTTCCAATACGGACAGGTTATTGAACAGGTTGAAACTCTGAAAAACCATGCCTACCTTGGAACGATAATCTGTCAATCTGAATCCCTGTGACTGAATATCCCTACCATGAAAATAGATGGATCCTGATGTCGGCTTTTCCAGCAGGTTTATACAGCGCAGCAGGGTGGATTTTCCGGAACCTGAAGAGCCGATGATGCTGATCACATCCCCTTTGTCAGCCCGGAAATCGATATCTTTCAGAACCAGGTTTTCACCGAATTTTTTTTCAAGGTGCGATACTTTGATGATTTCTTCGCTCATGGTCTATTTTCCCTCCACGCCTTCAATGATCCCTTCCGGTGTGGTCTGTGATCCGTGAATAATAAATGAATCCGGACCGTCGATCTTTTTTTCAATCACCAGCAGCAGCCTGGTAACAGTAAATGTCAGGACGAAGTAGATCAGGGATGTGATGAAGAACACTTCAAAATACTTCATGTAGGTTCCGGCTGCGGATTTGGACATGAAGAACAACTCAGTTACGGAAATCACATTCAGCACAGAGGTATCCTTGATGTTTACCACGAATTCGTTCCCGATGGAAGGCAGAATGTTCCGGATCGCCTGCGGCAGAATCACGGTGGTCATTGTCTGCCAGTGAGTCATGCCGATGGATTGTGCAGCTTCGGTCTGCCCTTTGTCAATAGAGATGATGCCGCCTCGGGCAATTTCCGCCATATAGGCGCCGGTGTTGACGGAAACGATCAGCAATGCAGCTGTAAACGGGGACATATCCAGCCCCCAAAGCTCTGCCGATCCGTAATAAATAACCATTGCCTGAACGATCATCGGGGTCCCACGGAAGATCTCAATGTAAGCAACCAGAATCCATTGTACGACCTTATAAAAAACTCTGCGGAAAGCAGAATCATGCTCGTCAATGGGAACTGTTCTGACAACAGCGACAGCCAAACCGATCAGGAAACCCAATATGGTAGCGATGATGGAAATCAGCAGTGTCGTTCCTGCACCGCGGAGAAAGAAAACGCCATATTTTTTGCAGAAAAATACGACCCATCCGAAAAAAGAGTTTGGCATTCACACACTCCTGTGATTCATAAGAAAACAGCCCGTGGTTATATCAGCATGAAACCGCGAGCTGTTTTGATTCAAAATGTTCCGAAATCAATACTGCGCAACAGGCTGGTTTTCAACAGCGGCATCCATCATTTCCTGACGGGTTTCTTTACTGAGTCCGGTCAGCGCCTTGTTCACATCATCCAGCGCTTCTGAGCCCTTTTTCATCGCTACGGAAACCGCCACATCTTCCGGAGAAGCTTCAAAACCATTGCCTTCTTCAAATTCAACGAAGGTCAGACCCGGGTTGGATTCCTGTGCGGAAACAGCGCCCGGACGTTCTGAAACGTATCCGTCGATCTTGCCGGAATTCAGGGCTACGATCATAGCCGGGAAAGTCTCCATCGCGGTCATGTGTTTGACACCCGGAATCTGCTCCACAACGGTGTCATGGAAGGTGTTCAGCTGGGCAGTGATCTTCGCGCCGCTGAAGTCAGCCAGTGTTTTCGCATCAGCATAGGGACCGTCAGCTTTGACAACGATCACAAGGTCACTCTCATAGTAAGGATCAGAGAAGTCAACGCTGGCCTTGCGTTCTTCGGTCGGGGACATACCGGCGATAACAGCATCGATCTTGCCGGAATTGACTGCAAGGATCAGCCCATCCCATTCGATTTTGGAGATAACAAGTTCTTTGCCCAATGCTTCGGCGATGACCTTGGCAATTTCCACGTCGTAACCGCCGCAGTATCCCATGCCGCCGCTGATCGGGACAGCTCCGTTGGAGTCATCGACCTGTGTCCAGTTGAAAGGAGCGTAGTTGCATTCCAGCCCTACGGTAAATGTGTCCTGTGCGCTTACAACGCCTGTGACGGCAAAAACAACAACAGCGAAAATAATTGCAAACATATTCTTTTTCATAATACACCTCAATGCCGTTTATTTTAGCATCAATCAATTTTTTAATAGCCAAAAGGTAAAAAAACATGACTTATTATCGTCTGAAATCATGAAAAAAGATACTGGAAGAAAGCATCTCCGGTAGATTATAATCATAAAGAGAGTAATATGCCATAGGCATTTTGAGGAATTATTTAAGCATGGGAAAAGAATTCATTGAAGCAGGTGATTTAGCTGAAATCGTCGGGCGGTCCCACTTTCATCATATTGTAAAAATTGAGGAAGGGAAGGAGATCCAATCCCACAAAGGGATCCTGAAGATGGATGACCTGATCGGTCTCCCCTGGGGCAGTATCGTAAAAAGTCATAACGGAAATACGTTTTTTGTTCTTCAGCCTGCACTCAATGACATCATCAAAGATACACCCAGGAATACTCAGATCCTATATCCAAAAGATATCGGTTTTTTGCTGCTGAGCCTGGCTGTCGGTCCCGGAAAAATCGTTGTTGAGGCCGGAACCGGCTCCGGTGCGCTGACAACCGCCTTTGCCTGGGCTGTCGGGCCTACCGGACATGTCTGCACCTATGAAGCCCGTAAAGAAATGCAGGACACAGCGATTCGGAACCTGAAGAAAAACTATCTGGATGACCGGGTCACCTTTACGCTGAGAAATGTGGAAGAAGGTTTCAATGAAACGAATGCGGATGCATTGTTTCTGGATCTTCCGAATTCCTATGATTATATTTCTCAGGCAAAGGCAGCTCTGAAACCCGGCGGCTTTTTCGGCTCCATCCTGCCAACTACAGGGCAGGTGGAAAAACTGCTGCGGGCATTGAAGGAACATGGCTTTGCTTTTACGGAAGTGTGTGAAATTTTTATCCGCTACTATCGGACTGACCCGGATCGATTCCGTCCGGTGGACCGTATGGTGGGGCATACAGGTTATCTGATTTTTTCCCGTTCTCTGAATTATTTCGAAGAGAACAATGATACAAACGACATTATAAAATCAGAGCGCTCAGATTAAACAACATCTAAATTCAGGAGGTATAAATGAGCACATTACTTGTTAAAAACATCACGAAATTGATAACTAACAACGAAAAATCCGACACTTTTGAAAACGGTGCGATCTACGTTGAAAACAATGAGATCAGACAGGTTGGATTCACGGAAGATCTCCCGCAGACAGCTGATGTCATCATCGATGCCTCCAACAGAATGGTGTGCCCCGGTTTTGTAAACACACATCATCACTTTTATCAGACCCTGACACGGGCTGTGCCTGGGGCAATGGATGAAAAACTGTTTGACTGGCTGGTTCGGCTTTACCCGATATGGGGAGAACTGGATGCGGAGTCAACCTATATTTCTTCGCTCATTGCCATGGCGGAACTGATCCTGACCGGCTGTACCACCGCCAGTGACCATCAATACCTCTGGCCGCATGGAGCCTCATTGGATGATCAGATTCGAGCGGCAAACGAGATCGGGCTGCGCTTCCATGCAGTGCGCGGCTCAATGACATTGGGACGTTCACAGGGCGGATTACCGCCGGATCATGTGGTTCAGACCAGTGACGAGATACTGAAAGACAGTCAGCGCGTTATCGAAAAATATCATGATAACAGCCGTTTTTCAATGACGAGGGTGGTACTGGCTCCCTGTTCACCTTTTTCTGTCGATGAAAGCATCCTGATCGAATCCGCAAAAATGGCCCGTTCATACCCCGGTGTGATGCTTCACACCCACGTAGCTGAAACAAAGGATGAAGAAAAATTTACCTTACAGCGTGCCGGTTTACGGCCGGCCAGATATATGGAGAAACTGGGCTGGGTTGGTCCTGATGTATGGTGGGCACACTGTATCTGGCTGGACGAATCAGAAATCAAAATGATGGGTGAAACAGGAACAGGCGTTGCACACTGTCCGTCTTCCAACATGCGCCTTGGTTCCGGTATTGCGCCGATTCGTGAAATGCTGGATGCGGGGGTAAAAGTAGGACTGGGCGTTGATGGCTCGGCCAGCAACGACAGTTCTCACATGATCGCTGAAGGCCGTATGGCTATGCTGCTGCAGCGTGTAGCAAAAGGCGCTGACGCATTGACAATTCAGGAAACGCTTGACCTTGAAACGAAAGGCGGCGCTTCCGTGCTTGGACGGGATGACATCGGTATGATCAAGCCCGGGATGGCAGCGGATTTCATCGGCATCAAACTGGACACAGTGGAATTTTCGGGCGGCGCCTGTCATGATCCGCTGGCAGCATTGTTCCTTTGCACACCTCCAAAGGTTGATTTTTCCGTCATCAACGGGAAAAAGGTCGTCGAAAACGGTGAATTGCTGACAATTGACCTAAAGAATCTGATTTCGAAACATAATGAAACCGCAAAGCGTATGGTCAGCAAATATCCGGTTCCGGAACGATTTAAATTGGTTTAAATCATAAACTAAATATTTTTATAGTATAATCATCAATCATGCGTATATAATTCTTTAGGTATGCGTATAGGTATTATTTTAGGTACATAAATTGACCAGGAGACCATAAGTAATGGATAAGAAGAAGGAAATTCCGGATATTATTGTTGCCAGGCTCCCCCTTTACTTAAGGGCTCTGAATATTTTACGTGAAAAAGGAAACACAACCAATTCAAAAGAACTGGGAGAATTTCTGGGCTTTTCTGCTGCTCAAATACGCAAAGATCTTTCTCAATTTGGTGAGTTCGGGAAACAGGGAACCGGTTATAACATTGAATTTCTCTCCCGACAAATTGAAACAATACTGAACATCGATGATGATTGGAAAATGATCCTTGTCGGGTGTGGGAACATCGGTCATGCAATTATGAATTATTCCGGTTTTTCCAGAAACCGTTTTCATATTGTAGCTGCCGTTGATTCAAATCCGGAATTAGTCGGTAAAACAGTCAATGATGTGATCGGGATCAGAAGTATTGATGATTTGCAGCAGATCATACAGACAGAAGGAATTCAAATCGCTATGCTGACTGTGCCTGCTGCCGAGGCGCAGAAAATGGCAGAAAAACTGGTGGAATATGGGATAAAGGGAATTCTGTCCTATGCGCCGGTTTTGCTCAATCTCCCGGATGATATTCAGATTGAATATATTGATCCGGTTCTTTCGCTTCAGCATATCACTTATTATCTGAAATAAAAATGGAATGTTTTACGTAAAGTGAAACTGTACTCAAATGTTTCGAGATCAATTATAAATACAATTTAATAAATTCGGAGCGGGGGGTACGGGGGCGGCAGTTATTACCTGCTCCGTAAGGTACGGGCTGACGCCCGATTTATATTCGGTGCAGGAGCTTCGCCCCACGGAGACCTCCCGAAGAGATTCAGAGAATTAATTCTCTGAATCTCTTCGGGACAGCGAAAGCAAGTGTATTTAACATCCTAAATAAGTAATATTTTAAAATACTATAATAGGGTACGATAAGTTATCTTATCGCACGCATAAAACAGCGATATAATAAAACAAGTTGAATATCTAATACGGAAACAAACCTGTATACATCGGAAAAAACATGAAAAAAGATGACTATACGATCGAACGAACAATTGAGATGTTTTTGGAAAACATCGGCCTTTCACGTTCTGCCAATACCGAAAAAACTTATCGGAATGCCATGAACGCTTTTCTGCAAATGCTCGCGGAAAAAGGAATTTCCCGGGATCAACAAATTTCTGATCTTTCCGAGAAGATTTTCAGCGATTATGCAAAATATTTAAAAGCCTATTCCCCTTCCACAGAAAGCTTATATATTAATGTTGCAAAAAATTATTTTGAATTTCTTGCTGCTGAAGAAATCAAAAATTTCAATTTGTTTCAAACGAAACTTTTGATCAAAAACCGGACCCGGAAACCCGGCATTCGATTGCCGCAGTTTCCGCAGAACGATATCGAGAAAGTGATTGATTATGCAATGAACAGTCTCCCAATCTTACCGGTCATGGAAGAGACCGAAAGATTGATCAACCTCAGGGACGCCGCTTTTTTAGTCACTCTTGCAGATACCGGGCTGAGAATTCACGAAGCTTGCAACCTGCGAAGAGGAACCATCGACTGGTTTTCCAATAAGGCTATCATCATCGGGAAAGGGAACAAAGAAGCGATCATACGCTTTTCAGACCGGTCTATTTCAGCCTTGAAAGCCTACCTGAATGAGCGCGCAGTCATCGACGGATCTACCGGGGCTGCACTCGCTTCTTTACCGGTTTTCGCCCGCCATGACAAAGCAGCAGGGAAAAAGGTACTTCCGATGACGACTAAGACCGGAAGGGAGATCGTCAGTTCCAGGGTAGAAGAATGTCTCGGTAAAACTGCAGTAGGAACAATCACACCACATTCATTCCGTCATTATTTCGTTACAAATGTTCTGAAAAAGACAGGAAACATGAAAATTGCCCAGGAGTTTGCCCGTCATTCGAGCATTACAGTTACACAACGCTACACGCACCTTTCTAATGAAGATCTCGATAAAAAATATGATAAGATTTTTAATGAATAGGGCATCTATAAAGCTCCGGGCGGGGGTATGGGGGCGGCAGCCCTTACCTGCTTCGAAAGGTACAGGCTTCGCCTGATTCATAAACGAAGCAGGAGCTTCGCCCTCCCGAGGAGATTCAGAGAATTTATTCTCTGAATCTCCTCGGGACAGATAAAAATCGATGTTTTTAGAGGTTCCCATAAACATGAAACGGTTCCTGACAATCCTTTTTCTATTTCTTTCTGTCCTTATCTTCTTCGGTCTGGTCTTCCTTTCCTCACCATACCGAGAACTGCGGCCGTATGAGCTTTTCGGCAAAAACCTTCCTGAGAAACTTGGTCAGGAAACAAAAATCATCAGCGGCCGTAAGGCTGTATTAATTCACGGCGATGAGGAAACAAGTGATTTCTATATCGATCAGATACCTGTAACAATCAGGAATTATAAGGCATGCATTCAAACAGGCAGATGTAAAACACAGCATTACAGAGATAACTACACGAAATTTTATAATCAAAAACGATACCAGATTTTTCCGGTTACTTTCGTCACCTGGATGGAAGCCCGGAATTACTGCACTGCTTATGGCGGGGATCTTCCTACTGCAAAACAATGGGATCTGGCTGCGGGCGCTGGTTTTGAATATATTTATCCCTGGGGCAGCACTTTACCCAACCTTGAGCGGGCAAATATTGACGGGCTTTATCAATGGCTTACGCCTTCCGGATGGCTTCCGAAAGGAGCCTCTCCCTATGGAGTTCTGGACATGACAGGAAATGTCCGGGAATGGGTTCTTGATGAAATTTACGAGGATACCGATGATAAGGTTCTAAAAGGCGGGTCAGATCATAATTCTTATACCGATGGACGGATCGACGCTTTTTTTACACATGCGCCCACATCCTCCGGTTTCAACCGGGGTTTCCGCTGTATATATGAATTGAACTAATTTTAAATTCCCCCTTGACAATATAATAATTCTGTGCTAATATAGTTCTAAAGATAATTATAGAATTATACTTATCTCGAATATTTAGAAAGGAGGAGACATAACGGGATGGAACATATCGCACTGGACACCGAACTGAGCGATCAGGAAATGGAAGAAATGCTCAGCCGTGTAAAAACCGCTGATGCATTTGATGCCCCTGTAAACGCGGACAGCGAAAACCCTGAATCAGAACAGGCGCTCTGCGACGAATACGGCTTTCCCTTCGAACCGGAAGGCACATATAACAATGCTCCGCTGGAATTCGAAGAAGTCGCCAAAGCTCTGTGGATCGCGATCATCAACCTGAATTACACCGCCACCCGTTACCACCGTCAGTCTCCTTACTATCCGCTGCTGATGGCCCGTCTGGAAAAAAACATCAAACAGATGGGCTCTTACTGCATCACCAAAACCGTACTCGAACAAAGCGGCGAACAATTTCCAGACCTTGAAGAG
>JAFRIR010000041.1 GCA_017432685.1 Flexilinea sp.
AAGCCAATCCTGCGCCGCCGGTAGGTCCTGCGTTAGCCAGTCATGGTATCAACATCATGGCCTTCTGTAAGGAATACAACGCCCGCACCCAGAACCGTGCCGGTGAAATTCTTCCTGCTGAAATCACCATTTTTACTGATGGCTCCTTCACCTTCATTCTGAAGACCCCTCCGGCTTCCTATCTGCTCAAGAAAGCTGCCGGCATTGAGACCGCCTCCGCAACCGGCTCCAAAGCCAAAGTTGCCAAGATCACCCGCGCTCAGGTCCGTGAAATCGCTGAAACGAAATTCAAGGATATGAACGCCCCGACCATCGAAGGCGCGATCAAGATGATCGAAGGTACCGCCCGCAACATGGGCATTCAGGTAACAGACTAATTTTTCGTGGGAGAGTGGGTTTCCCTCGTTTGCACCACAAGGAGTTTTAAATGGCAAAGCACGGTAAGAAATTTTTAGAAGCTTCAAAGAAAATCGACCGCCAGAAGTATTACACCGTTAAGGAAGCGATCGATCTTGCAAAAGAAACCAGTGTAACGAAATTCGATTCCACCATCGAAGTTCACATGAAGACCGGTTTGGATCCCCGCCAGGCTGACCAGCAGATCCGCGACGTTGTCGTACTGCCGAACGGCCTCGGTAAGACCGTCCGTGTCCTCGTTTTCTGCCAGGGTGAAGGCGTTGCCAAAGCCCAGGAAGGCGGAGCAGACTACATCGCCGATTCCGACGAATGGATCCAGAAGATCCAGCAGGGCTTTTCCGACTTCGATGTCGCAATCGCTACCCCGGACATGATGGCCAAAGCCGGCCGTCTGGGCCGTGTCCTTGGTCCCCGCGGTTTGATGCCGAACCCGAAAGCCGGTACCGTCTGCGCAGCAGCCGATCTGCCGCGTGTGATCAAAGAAGCGAAAGCCGGTCGTGTTGAGTTCCGTCTCGACAAGTCCGCCAACCTGCACGTGCCGGTGGGCAAGTCCTCCTTCGGCGCCGATAAGCTCTATGAAAACGTTGCGGCTTATCTCGACGCTGTCAAGAAGGCGAAACCGTCAGGCGCGAAGGGCCAGTTCATCAAGCGCGTTACTATCTCTTCAACCATGGGCCCCGGCATCCGGGTCGACCTGTCCAACGCGTTGAACCTCGGCGCACTGGAATAAGAGATTTTCCTGAAGAATTTGAAAGAGTGGCCGTAACAAGCCGCTCTTTTAATTTTAGGTTTCAGGCATTGACAGTGGGAATAATTAAGAGTTAAGAGTTAAGAATTAAGAGTTAATAAAATGCCGGTTTTCTCAGATGGGGTGAAGTGACCCGATTTCGTTGACTCAACACCTGACACCTGATACCTGTAACCTGACACCTGATAACTGAAACCTGAATCCTGAAAGGAGACAATTATGGAAACGATGTGGGCGCCCTGGCGCAGTGAATATATCAACGGCAATAACGATAAAGAGAAACCCAAGGCCGATGTTTGTGTATTTTGCGACGCACTGACCACGGAAGACGATCACGAGCGTCACATCATCTACCGCGGGAAGACCTCTTTCGTGATCCTGAACAAATTCCCCTATAACAATGGGCATATGCTGGTGATGCCGAAGCGTCACATCAGCCGCCCGGACATGATGACAGAGGAAGAACGGATCGAGATCATGAACCTCATCGTCAAGGCACAGTCGGTGCTTTATGAAGTCTACCATCCCCACGGCGTCAACATCGGGGCCAACATCGGAGAAGCCGCCGGAGCGGGTATTGCCCAGCACATGCACTTCCATGTCCTGCCCCGCTGGAACGCGGACGCCAACTTCATGACCACCGTTTGCAATATGCGCGTGATTCCCGAATCACTGGACGAAACCTGGGAAAAGATCCGCAAAGCCTGGAACTGATTATAGAGAGGGTCAGTACCCGCAGGGGGACTGTACCTCGGGCAATCGGCACCATTTCACCGAAAGAGAGTCTCCTTCGGGTACCGTCCCTCTTTTTCAACGCATGTCTTTTTTCCTGATTTTGAGTAATAATTGTCATGTTGGCAATTATTTTCATTTAAATCCGGAAATTTTAAAAAATTATCGCAGTAAAATTAACAGCCGGGGTGTCCGTTTTGAATGATTTTATGTCGCTGAAACGCATCAAACTGCTCAGCTATCTTGCGGCTGGATTTTTTCTGTTAGTCCATGCGGCGATGTTTTTCATATTCAGGCATTACAATGTGAGGCCCCTGGTTTTCCTCAACCTGTTCAGCATTGCATTTTATATTGTGATGTTCGTTCTGATCGACAAAGAGCAGCTGAATAAATTTGTCACCCTCACCTTTCTGGAGATCAATGCGCATATGTTCATGGCGATCTACTACACCGGCTGGGAAGCCGGGTACCAGATCACCCTCATTGCCATCTGCATCCTGCTGGCATTTGCGGAGTATATCGGACGGGCTCTGCACCTGAAATACTCCCGTTTTATCGTCTTTGCTCCGATCTCCATGGTGACCTACCTGGTCTCTTACTATATCACGCTCAGGCGTCCGACTCCTTATGTTCTGCCGGACAATTTATATCATGGGTTTCAAGTGGCCTGGGCGCTGATCGTGTTCCTCATCGTTTTTTTTGTCCTGGAAATATTCGTTTTTGGCGCCTCCAAAGCCCGCGAAGATCTGACCTATCAGGCCAATCACGACCAGCTGACAGGCATCCCCAACCGGGTGTATATGTCTGAAAAACTCAAAAATGTTTTCTCGCGTCCCGACCGGAACTGCTATTGGCTTGCCATCATCGACCTGGACGATTTCAAGATCTTTAACGATACCTACGGGCACAACTGCGGTGACTATGTTTTGGTGACCATCGCCAAACTCCTGCAGATCCCGGGCGTGGAAGCGTGCCGCTGGGGAGGTGAAGAATTTTTGCTGGTTGGGAAAAAAGGATCATCCACCCCTATGGAAATTTTGCAGCAGGTCCGTCAGGCTGTGAACGATTACAAGTTTCAGTATGACGGGAATGAGCTGCATATGACGATGACGATCGGTGTTGCCTGGCTGGAACCGGGCATGGACGTTGACGACTGGATCAGTACCGCCGATACAAAACTTTATGAGGGCAAAGCCGCCGGGAAAAACCGCATCATTATGTAGATTGGTACAAAGCACACGGGCACTTCTAATAACTCCCGAGCGGGGGTATGGGGATACAGAATAAGGATAAATGTCTATGGATTATTACGCAGAGTTTGAAAAACTGACAGATTTGATGACGAGCCTGGATGATTTCAACATACAGGAAATATTTCTGGTGCTCTCACACATCTGCAAACTCCTGCGTGTTTCCAAAGGCGTCACCAGCTTTTATCAAAATGCAGAAAAGGAAGCCTTGGGCGAAGGCGAACACTTTGTCTGCTATGACAGCGGCGAGGAGCACGTTTCTGTTTCAAAGATGCGTGCCGTCACACCGGCGCGGATCGTTATCACCTGTGAGGTCTTCCAGGCCAAAGGCGCCGCCCCGTTCACAGATGATGAACGCCACAAGGTGGAGATCATCCAGCGCATGATGCTGAGCTACCTGAATCGCAGCCGTCAGGAAGAGATCATCCGGCGTTTGATGTACTACGGCGATGACGGTTTCCATAACCTCCGCTACTTCTATGCCGAGATCATGCGCCTGAAGGAAGAGGGAAAACTCGCGGGCAGGACCGCCTTTCGCATCAACCTGAAGCATTTCACCCTGGTCAATGAACAGATCGGAATGAAAGCCGGCGACCTGGTGATGCGCCGCTATTGCCAGGCGATCAGCAAAGCCTTCCATGATGAAGGGATCGTCTGCCGGCTGGGCGGTGACAATTTTGTCGCGCTGTTCCCGACACAATATTTGCCGGATGTGGTGAAGTGCCTCGAGGGTGTCCCGATTTCCTATGACGATGAGGGCTCCCGCCGCGTGGAGGTCTCCTCCATTGCGGGAATTTACCACATCACAAACCAGGATGAAGTGGATGAACCCGGTTTCGTGATGGGCAGGGTCGTGTCTGCCTATCTCCTCGCCAAGCGCGAACATACCAAAGACATCATCTATTACAGCGATGAATTCCAGGCGCGGAAGGAAAAGGAATTGCAGATCCAGAAGAATTTCAAGATGGCGCTTCAAAACGAGGAATTCCTGGTCTACTACCAGCCCAAGGTCGATATCGATTCCCGGAAGCTGATCGGGGCGGAAGCCCTGTGCCGCTGGTATCGGAAGGGTGTTCTGATCCCGCCGCTGGAGTTCATCCCCGCTCTGGAACGGGGGCTGGACATCTGTACATTGGATTTTTATATGCTGGATCATGTATGCCGTGACCTGCGGCGCTGGATCGATACCGGCATCACTCCGGTCCGTGTCTCCGTGAATCTTTCCCGCCGCCATATGATCGACCCGGACCTCTTCCGGCATATCGTCGAGATCGTGGATCGCTGGCAGATTCCGCATGAATTGATCGAGATCGAGCTGACGGAAACCACCACGGATGTGGAGTTCCGCGACCTGAAGCGGGTCGTTACTCAGCTGCAGCAGGTCGGAATCTCTGCCTCGGTTGATGATTTCGGGATCGGCTATTCCTCGCTGAACCTGCTCAAACAGATCCCCTGGGACGTGCTGAAGCTTGACAAGAGCATCCTGCCGGCCGGAGGTGACGACGACACGGAGCGCTCAGCGCGGATGTTTTCCCACGTGATCTCCATGGCCCATGAGATCGGGCTCAAGTGCGTGGCCGAGGGTGTGGAAACCGAAGAGCAGCTGAAGATGATGCAGGAGTATGGCTGTCACGTGGCGCAGGGCTTTTTCTTCGATAAACCCCTGCCGGTGCAGGAGTTCGAAACCCGCCTTGCCGACAAAAGCTACGCCTGAGTCGGAGGGGTCGGATTCTGTAGGCTCATGCTCAGCATGAGACGGAAGGATCTGACCTCGCAGACTCGGGAGTTAAGTGCACATGGTGACAGGGGGACGGGTCCCGCAGGGGCCTGTACCCCTGTGAGGGATCGTCTTCCAAACAGATTTCCAAATAATTACTATTTTTATTAAAATTGCAATATAATCAATATATAAATATATTGATTATGTATGTTTAGGAAAGGAGTGCGCCATGTCAGAACAGGTTCTTATGCAGTTTCGGGTAGAGAAAAGCCTGAAGCAGGGTGTTTCGGAAATATGCGAGGCTCTTGGCACTGATATTCCAACCGTTTTCAGAATGTGTATGAAACAAATTATGCTTGAGAAAGGAATACCCTTTCCGACAAAATTACCTTCTTCCACTGTGACAAGAACTGAAGCGCTTGAAGCATTCGAATCATTGCGCCGGCAGGCTGAAGATATCCCCGAGATGAGCCTTGACGAAATCAACAATGAAATATCTGCATACCGTGCTGAACGCAGGTCCGGATCCGGTAGATTGAAATGAAGTGCTGCGCGGTTATCGATACAAACATTATCCGATTAGTAGTTTTATTGTTACACCGGCTGAAATGATGGAAATATTGGAGAAAAACGATACTGCGTGAGTCAAAGAACTTACACCCGGAGATTCTCATGACCATTAACGAATACCAGCAGCTGGCGCTGCGGACACTGAACCCAGCGCTTTCCGAAAAAGACGTGCTCATCAACGGTGTGATGGGCCTGTGCGGAGAGTCGGGCGAGGCCATCGACCTGGTCAAAAAGCATCTTGCCCAGGGGCACCCGCTGGAGCGGGAGACACTCGCGAAAGAGCTGGGCGATGTCGCCTGGTACCTGGCCGAGACCGCCCATGCCATCGGCTATGACCTGGAGACCATCCTTTCCCTGAACATCGAAAAACTCCGCGCCCGCTATCCCGAAGGCTTTGACGCTTCGGCTTCCCTGAACCGGTAAGAGAATAGAGGGTCAGTACCCGTATGGGGACTGTACCTCGGGGATTCGGCATCCAATTGCCGGAGGTAAGCCTGTCCTCTCCGAGGTACAGGCCCGCTTCGCAGACCCGTCCCTCTCTTCGCGAGTCTGCGGAATCCGTCCCCGGGCGCGGACCCCTTGAAAAGAAAATAATTATCTGTTCAGTAAGGAGCACACGGAGACTGCTCTTGCGCTGCGGCGCAGCCCGCACGCAAGGGCTGTATCTCGTGATGCGTCGCCAGGTTCTGAACAGTTACGAAAATAATTTGGACAGATGTCCGGCGCTGAAAAATAATTGCAATAATCTTATTGTTTTTGAAAAAAATGTGATATCATAATTGTGGGTTATTGGCTGCAGGGACTGGTGTTTTTCTATTTAAATCCTGACAGCCGACCATTGACAATGGAAAAACAAGGCGCGCAGAAGCGAGGAGAGAGCTGCGGATCGCCATGGAAAAGGTGGAAGCTATGAAAAAGAATGCAGTTTTGATGATTATTGTTTTGCTGCTGAGCGTTTTATTGGTTTCGATGATCTATGCGGAATCTGACACCCAGTATGGCCGCCAGCTATCAAGCGGTGTGGAGCAGCAATATTTCAATGAGCCGGTTACGGTTACCTTTATGTTGGATAACGAGGTTCACGAAAAGGCTTTGCTTGAAAAAGGAAACTCCATCGGCGATTCTTTCTTTTCCCGGCTTCATCTGCCCGAAAAAGATGGTTTCACTGCCCTGGGCTGGCAGATTTCTGAAGGGGTTTATCTCGCCGCCAACACCATCATCAATCAGGACATGACTGTAAACGCGGCTTATGAGAAAATTACCACCACTGCTCCAGAGGGTAACTATACCAGTCTCGACGGGCGTTCCGGCTTCATCACTGTGAAAAACCAGGATCCTACAAAAGGGGAGATCATTATGACGACTCCCCGTGATAATGGAGAGCGGATTAACGCCACCTTTGCTGACCATCAATATAGAACCAGCTATGGAGATACAACTCCGCTGGTCACATGGCAGTTTATCTATGCGTCGGCAAAAAATGAGGACGATACGCAAAACGGCGCTTACTATTACCTGCGCAATTCCCTCGGACAGTATCTGAATCTGGATGAGGCTACAAAGCATGCAACCGCGACCTTCGAGCCAAAGGAATTGTTTGTCGGTCTTGTTTCCGACAATGGCGGCAGCGGCGAATTTTTCGTGATCAGACCAAACGGTCATACCAATGCTGCTTTATATGCGCAAGGCAATAGGGCAGATTTAGGCTTTAGTTATGGTGAGAATCAAAAATATGACAGCCCAAAAGTCCAGATGTATTTTTACGAAAACGATAATCTGACGGCAGAACCAGGATTTACTGTTCATTTCGATGTTTTGGGCGGAAGCGAACCGGCACCGTTGTCTGTTTTCTATAACGGGGAATCCGGATTAAGATTCAAGGACCAAATTGTTGTATTTCCGGACTACAGCGGTACTTTGTATGACAATCAATTCCTGGGCTGGTCAACAACGCCTTACGCTTCTTCCCCTGAGAAATACGCCAACGATAAAGAAAATTTTAAAAGTGCGACCGGGACCAAAACCTACTACGCCGTCTATGAAAATCTCACAACCATCATCTTCAACGCCAACGGTGGCAGCTTCACGCCAAATCCGCTGAAACAGTGGGCAGGCGCTTCAATCGAACTGCCTGCGACCGCCGGTCTCAAAATCGGTTATAAATTTACCGGCTGGTCCAAAACACCGGATGGGACTGACCCGATCACCGAACCCTGCACCGTGGAAATATCAGCTGACGGCGTCTGCACCCTTTACGCGGTTTGGGATCCGATTGACCAGGTGACTGTAAAACTGGACCCCAATGGAGGTTCTGCCGAATCTGCCTATGAAATCAAGGCGTACCCCGGTGAAACGATCAATTTAAGCACTTATGCTGTTTCCCGGGAGAACAAAAAACTCGTCGGCTGGGCATTCACAGCTGATGCGGAGACTCCTGACATCCGGAGAGGGGAAGGGTACAGGGTAACCGAGGCGGAGGAGACCACCCTTTATGCCATCTGGAGTGATCAGGCAGAGGTTACCTTCCTGAATCCGGATGGTACAGCCGCATATGATAAGAGAACAGTAAACTGCGGCGAATCGATCACGATTCCCGCCGGCCCCGAAAATCTTTCCGGCTTCAAAGGCTGGTCCGAGAACAGGGATTCTCAGCTGTCTTACTATCGGGCAGGCGAATCCTACACCGTCACGGATGACGTGACGCTCTATGCGATTTGCGCACAGCCTCATACACTGCGTTTTGTTGCACGCTACAGTTCCGGGACAGTTCCCGCAGCTCAAACCGGCTATCCCGGCCAAACCGTTACGATTCCGGATTATACGGGCACAAATAACGGGAAAATTTTTGTCGGCTGGGGTGACCATACGGATAATTCAAACATGATCGCCTACCGCCCCGGGGATACCTTTATTTTCCCGGAACAGGATGTGGAACTGTGGACACTCTGGGCAGGTGCAGGCGTTGATATTCTCTTCATGGATGGTTCGAAAGATATTAACAAAATGACAGGGAAGATCCGCGGAGATACCATCACGCTTCCTCCATATCCGAACGCTCCGGAGGGTTTCAGCGGTTGGTCGGATGGCGGTGCGCAGTCTTACCAGGTTGGCACCCTATATACCATCCCTGTTTCCCTGAAATCCGATATCAGGCGTCTCGAGCTCAAAGCGGAATACAGCAGCGTTCCCGTTCAGGTCACTTTCAACATGAACGTGAACGGTATCAGCTTGAAGGCTCCGGATCCTGAGACAAGTATTGATGGATCCTGGGTGACCCTTCCGGAACCGGTAGACAGTACATATGTGAAAGATGGAAAGACCTATCAGTTTATCGGCTGGACGGATGTTTCCAATTATAAAGCGAAAGTCAACGAAAATTTCTACCACCCGGTGTACAAGGCTCATACAGGCTACAACCCGAATTATAACAATGTGACGCTGTATGCCCTGTGGAGCGAGACTGAAAACGGTGATGGACGCGGGCTGCGCTTCCAGATCCGTCTGGACGGCATTATTCCGGACGAACCGGCAGGCTTCCCGATCAATCAGTACACCAACAGTGTTGTTTATCTCCCCGCCAATATCTCCGATAGTGCTCTGAATGAGCAGGAAAACGGGAATAAAGGCAACGCTGTTTTATACAAAAATGGTGATAACCAGGTGATGAAGGAGTATCGCTGGGTCGTCAGCACAGAGATCGATCAATCAAACCTCATCGACGGATACTATCAGCAAAATGCAGTAACGGAGAACCTGAACTGGGTTCCTTCCGTTGACGATATCCGGGCGATGGTTCCCTCCTTCGATCCGGAGACACAGTTCGTACTCTGGTATGTTCTGAAATACCAGGGGTACCAGGGTGACTGGCGCATTGATGGTATTGTCCTGAACAAATCTACAAAGGTCCCGGTGGTCTATCATCAGAATCTTGTCAATCACACGGTGCAGAACATGCCGGGCGGCTATGAAGTGGAATCCGGAACCAACATCACTGTTGGCGCTCATGCCGGTGCCACCGGTCTCGTTCGTGAGCCTTACACCACCGGATATGAATTTAAAGGCTGGTGCGTCGGGAGCACTTCCTGCACGGAGCCGCTGCAGACGGCTGAAATTTACCGTGTCACACAGGCGACCCATCTTTATGCACAGTGGAGATCATTGCGAATTCCGACGACCAGCCGGACCATTGAAAAAAAATGGGAAGACAGTAACAATCCGGATCGCCCGCATTCAATCACGGTCAAGTTGATGAACGGTGAGACGGTAGCCGGAACTGTTACGCTGCCGAACGCAGCCGGTTCATGGACCGGGTCTGTTCTGAACCTGGATGTGAACGATGCTGAAGGTAATCCGATCGTGTATTCATGGGATGAAGTTAAAGTTCCGAATTATTCGTCTGAAATGAAACAGGATGAAGAAAATCCGCTGAAAACGATCCTGACCAACACCCTGACCTTTGTCCCGGATCCGAAACTGGAAATCGTAAAGAAGGTGAATGGGAAAGATGAGATCACGGTGGACAAACCGGAAACGGTGACTTACACCGTGACGGTCAGCAACACCGGCAATGTGGATATTACCGGAATCACCCTGAGTGACGATTTTTATACAGCGGATGCTCAGACGCCCTTTGACCTCAAGGCTATGGATGCGGACGGCAATGTGGATTCAAAAGAAATCACCTATACATACACGCTGGATCAGGCCGCGATCGACAACGGGGAAGATATTGTCAACACCGCAAAAGTCAACACCGCAAAAGCCGTCGGAACATATGAGGAAAAGTCTGTTGAAAGCAACACCGATACTGCCACGGTCAAAATTGATCAGAACCAGGACCTGGACCTCACCAAAACAGTGATTTCACGGAAAGAAAACTATGTGCTCGGTGACAGGGTTGAATATCAGATCACGGTCAAAAACACCGGGAATGTGACGCTGCATAACATCTCTCTCAGCGATCCGATGCTCGATGAAAATCAGAATACACGTATCCCACAGCTTGCCCCGGGCGATACGGCGACCCTTACCGGTTATCATACCGTCACTGTGGCAGATGTTGTGGAAACGAAGGTCATCAACAAGGTTACCGCAAAGGCAGATGAGACGGATGAAAAGTCCGACGAAGTCACTGTTACCACCGCAAAGATCCCGCTGGAGATCACCGCGGACAGCGGTACGCACACCTATGACGGAACAGAATTTACGCTGCCGACCTGGAAAATCACCAAAGGTACACTGGTCGATCCTGAAAGCGCCATGACGGTGACAGTCACCGGCAGCGCGACCCGCTGGACCGGAACGAAAGTCACGAATGAAGCGGTGAAAGACAGCGCGAAAATCATTGACTCAACCGGTACTGATGTGACAGCGGCTTATGACATCACGTATAAAAACGGTGAGCTGGAGATCCTGAAAAGAGCGATCACCATCAAAGCGGAAAGCGATACAAAGACCTATGACGGTACAGCGCTGACGAAGGATAGTCTGGACAAGTCTTACGAGTCTCAGCTGGCTTCTACCGACAGCATCAGCGCTTTCACGGTGACCGGTTCTCAAACGACTGCCGGGCATTCGGACAATAAACCTTCAGGTTTTCAGATCAGTCATCAAACACTTGGCGACGTGACAGATTGCTATGACATCACCCCTGAAAACGGCACCCTGACGGTTGAGCCCCGTCCGCTGACCATCACCGCCGGCAGTGATACCAAAGTCTATGACGGCACACCGCTGACAAAGGACAGCATCGAGCTCTCTGAAACCACACCGCTCGCAGAGGGAGACAGCATCCAAAGCCGAACGGTGAACGGCAGCCAGACAGAGGTGGGCTCTTCCGCTAACGTTCCTTCCAATGCGGTCATTGTGAACAAAGATGGGGAGACCGTGACCTCCAGCTATATTATTAAATATGAAAACGGCGAACTGACCGTCACGAGGAACCGGAGTGTGATCATCACGGCAGCCAGCGATACCAAAGTGTATGACGGAACACCGCTGACCAATGACGGTTATACATACAGCGGTCTTGCCGCGGGAGATTATATCGATTCGGTCACTGTCACCGGTACACAAACCAATACCGGAACCTCTGAGAATGTTCCTTCCGCTGTGGTGATCCGCAATGCCGCGGGAGAAGACGTAACCGGAAACTACGAAAACATCACCTACCGTCCGGGAACTTTGACCGTGACGCAGAAGCCGCTGTTTATCACCGCCGACAGTGATGTCAAGATTTACGACAGCACTTCGCTGAAACGCGAGACCTACACCAACACAGCCCTGGCAGCGGGTGACGAACTCTCCGAAGTGGTGGTGACCGGCAGCCGCATCCAGGTCGGCATTTCCCCGAACACGCCGTCGAATGGCGTGATCCGCAATGGCGCGGGGGAGGATGTGACCGGGAACTATAAGATCTCCTATATCAGCGGTACACTGGAAGTCAAGCCGCGTCCGGTTACCGTGACCGCCGACAGCTTCACCAAAGAATTCGGACAGCTGGATCCGATTTTCACCGCACAGGTCGCGGGGACACTGAACGGCGATACTGTGGACTATACCCTGACCCGTGAGGCAGGCGAAGACGCGGGTGTTTACCCGATCACTGCCACCGGTGCGGAACGCCAGGGGAACTATATCGTGAGTTACTATCCCGGCACGCTGACCATCGTTTACAACCCCGCTGCTTACACGGTCTCCAAGGTCTGGAACGATGACGGCAACCGTGACGGCATCCGCCCGGTTTCACTCTCCGTGTCTCTGGTGGGGTCTGACGGCTCTGTCCGTACCCGCCGCCTCACCGAAGCCAATGGCTGGACAGCAACGATCACCGATCTGCCGCTTTATGCGGGCGGAATCCGGATCGAATACAGCTGGAATGAGGAAACGGTGGACGGCTATACCGGAACAAGTGCAGTGACCGGAAATGTCACTACCTTCACCAACACCCACGAGATCGCCCGCACTTCGGCATCCGTGAACAAGATTTGGGACGACCGGGAGAATGCCGGCGGTTCCCGTCCTTCTTCACTGGGCGTTGTGCTGCGCTCCAACGGCACGACGATCCTCGGTGTTTCGCTGAATGAAGGGAACAACTGGTCCGCCACAGCCGACAACCTGCCGCTGAATGAAAACGGCAGTCCGGTGAGTTATGTCTGGTATGAACAGACGCTGAGGGGCGGCTACTATGCGGTGAGTTCCACCACCGCGGGGAACACCACCACGCTGGTGAATTCCAACCTGCATACGCTCGTCATCCATTACCGCTATGCCGACGGCTCCGAGGCCTTTACGGATTACACGGACCGTCTGGGCGCGGGTGAGACTTTCGTGGTCGATTCTCCGGAGCTGACGGGCTATACCGCGAGCCAGGTTTCCGTGGTGGGGATCATGCCCTCCCGTGACGTGGAAATCACCGTGATCTACACGCCGGAGGGACAGCCGGTGGTGACACCGACGCCGCTGCCGGCTCGTACACCGGAACCGGGTGAGACGGAGGAAACACCGCAGAAGGAAGTGCCGCAGCCGCGCGTTCTGGAACCGGATGAGACCCATCCGCTGGTGGTGCCAACGCCGAACATCCTCGTGGATATCAATGACCTCCGCACGGCCCTCGGCCTCGGAAACGTTGTCATCGCCAACTACGGCTACGCGCTGGAATAAGGGGAGATAGTCCCCTGAGTCGGAGGGGTCGGATTCTGCAGGCGCATGCGCAGCATGAGCCGGAAGGATCTGACCCCGCAGACTCGGGAGTTAAGTGCACATGGGGACAGAGGGACGGGTCCCGAAGGGGCCTGTACCTTAGGGAGGACGGGGCTACCTCTGGCAATTCGATGCCGAGTCCCCGAGGTACAGTCCCCTGCGGGTACTGACCCTCTCTTTGCCTGGGGTCAGGTCCCTCCGACGCTTCGCTCGTGCTTGCGCACATCGCGCGAGTCTGCGGAATCCGACCCCGGGCTTTGACAACTTACAGAGAACAGCAGAGGGACGGGTCCCGAAGGGGCCTGTCCCATGCCTGCGCTGAGAGGTGCGAGCTTCGCTCGATTCATGCAGCGCAGGACCTTCGGCCTTGGGGAGGATGAGCTGACCTCGGACAATTGGACGCCGAGTCCCCGGGGTACAGGCCCGCAAAAGGACCCGTCCCTCTCTTTTGCCCCTGCTCAACCGAAAATAATTCGCAAAGTGCTTAAAATCTGAAAAAATATTACATATTTCCCGGGTGTTTTCACCAATTTTATGGTATCATTTTGTTTGTAGGAAAGTCTATGAAAATAGGCGCGTTTTTGCGTATTTAATCCCGCTTCAGTTTCAGCGGGGTCGGATCTGAAAATGTGGCGTGCATAAGGGCGGAGAGAGAGTTGTGAGTCGCCATGAATTTATACAGTAAGGTGGTCAGGATGAAAAAGAATACCGTCATTACTATCGTTATCGCAATGCTGCTGTGTGTGGTTTTGCTGGGGGCTGCCGATGGACCGAGAAGGATCGTCAGCCCGGTGGCTTCCAAATATATGACTGCTCCTCAGTCGGTCACGTTCATCACTGAAAACAGTAAAACAACTGTTTTTGTTGAGCAAAACGGACATTTAACCACGCTTCCTGCCTTGCCGGAGGATGAGGATCCAAACCATGAATGGAATTGGATCATCGAAGAGACCAGCGCACCGCTTAGTACGAGTACTGTAATCGATCGTTCGATGACTGTCCATGCTGTCATGACGGACAACACACCAAAGGTGGTTAATGATCCTTATGATGGTTTGTCCGGAGTGCTTGTTACCAAATCCGCAGATAATGGAAATAAAAAGGAATCAGCGGTACTGGCAACTTCTTTAGCTGCTAGTACCGGTCTTGATGCCTGTTTTGAAGGGGATTCATGCTCTTCTGCTCCGTTGGTCTGGACTCTTTCACGTGTAGCTGATAAAGCTTGTGTGACAGATCCTGACAGAAGCGAAGAAGAACAGTGCTTTTATACTGTTCAATCTTCGGCCGGGTACCTGAATATAAGCAAAGATTCCATTTCAATATCCGGTTATGCTCAGCCAATTCGAATTGCAAAAAGAGATATCGGTTTTTCGCTGATGACCGAAGATGGAAAATGGGGGTTGAGTTTTAAGTATCAGGGTGTGGGTAAAATATATTGGTTTAAACCTACCGATAATAGTCAATATTATAAAAACCAAAGTGTAAAATTCTATTTTGATTCAGCCGATAAATTTGTATCGCAGCTTTTCACCATCACCTTTAATACCAAAGGCGGCAATCTTGCAGCGCCGCAGCCGATGAAGGCAAATAACGGCGGTCAGATCACACTGCCGGGTTATGGCGGAACACTGAGCAGACATAATTTTGACCATTGGACGGACGGAGAAACTGATTATGAAGCCGGTACTCTCTATACCGTGAATGCTAATAAGACTCTTTATGCCGTTTATGACAACACAACACATTACATCTGGCTGGATGGGAATGGCGGTTCATATACTGGCAACGCCTTTTATGAGATCTCAGGTGAGAACGCTTTTGCTGAGTTACCGGAAGCGACCGGCAGAAACGGTTATAAATTTATCGGTTGGGTAGATGATCAGGGAACTCTGTATCAGGCGGGAGAAAATAATTTCGCGAATGTTAATTCCGATATAACACTGAAAGCTTTATGGCACAAAGTGTCAAAAGTGTCTTTTGTTACCGCGCAGTCTGGAGAGAAGCCTTATTTGATCGATATCGAAGAATATCCCTCCGTTTATTTGAATGCCGATAACACATACCTGAAAAACGGAGAAGCTGTTACCTCACCAGACTTTGAATTTTATCCTCCGAGCGTCGAAAAATGGATGTATTTCGATAATAACGGATACAAGGTTGAAATTGATGTTACCGCCAATCCTGTGTTTGAAGTTCCTGCATATAATGTGACACTTTTTGAAATCAAGAGCGAAAACCAGAAAATTAAGGTTACATTTAACCTCAACGGCGGTGAGATCAGCGGAGAAACAGCTCCATATGTTTATGATGCAGAAAATACTGAAGAGATCGTTCTGAACACCATCGCTGTTTCCCGTGAAAACTATGTTCTCGAAGGATGGAAGGATGCTTTCGGTTATTTCTATCCCGCAGATGGTCTTTTCCCCTGCCGCATTGATGAAACGCTGACCGCGGTCTGGGGGTATACTGTCAAATTTGATACCCGCGGCGGAACTGTCAGTTCATGGTCGAAGGATTGTACACTCGGCGAGGATTGTACGATTCCTGCATATAGCGGAACAAGAAACGGCAATGATTTCCTTGGCTGGATCACAAGCGAAACCTATAATAAGGAAGATGTTCCTTATCAGGCAGGAGCCCTGTTGGAAGATGAAGAAACTGGCGAGGCCAGAGCTTTCCAATATTATGCCCTGTATAAGTCTACGATAACATTTGATACGAACGGTGGCGGAAACCTTTATGACCTCGATGGCAACTCCGTTTCCAAGACAGTGAAAAACAATCAGCCCTGGAGTACTTTTGACTTATCGAACTATACTCCTGTCAAAAATGTGGAAGAATCATCAGATTCCCAAAATACTAAAACTCAGATCGGCAAGCGGGAATTTCTGGGCTGGGCTGTCTCAAAGAGCGCGGGCATTGATGAATTGATCAGTTCCTATGAAGTTACCGGTGAATTGGATCAAACACTTTATGCAATTTGGGGTTCGAAATTCTTATATTACATCCGTGGCGCTAACGATTATGAAGATCAATATCTTGGAGAATCGGAAGCTGGGATCCAAGGTGTATCTGTGGATCTGAAAAGGGACATTGACAACAGTTCAGATGCCAATTTCAAAGGCTGGACGGATGGGAAAAATCAGTATTCGCTTCCGAATTTGAATACGACATACCGGCAGACCAATACAAAGCTGTATGCGATGTGGGACAAAGACGTGACCATTAAATTTAATGTAAATGGCGGCACAGGCTCTGTTTCCCAAATATCTGCAAAGGTTGGTGATGAAATAACATTTCCGTCTTATGATGGATCAAAGTCCGGTCATAAATTCATGGGCTGGACGGATGGAAATAATCTGTTGGACAGCAGCTATCATCGGATCTATGAGACAGGAGAAAAATATTTTGTTCCATTGACTTCCGGAGCGAATATCACTTTCTATGCTGCCTGGACCCCGGATGGTGAAGAAGGTGGAGAGGCGTTGGATCAGGTGAGATTTGGCATTCGCCTGGATGGTACGATTCCGAAGGAACCGGGAAATTATAAGTCTTCGGACTATACGAGCCGGAAGGGTATAGATTTGGGGAACTTCTTTGATCCCCAAAATACAGTTTTAGAGCGCAAATGGGTTGCGGACAATGATCCGGATATCAGTCATTTGAACGATGAAGAGGATGTAAACGGAATAACCAAATATTATATTGTAAATGCTGTAACAAACGCTGTTACAATACTTCCTTCTGCCCAAAGAATAACTGAAATTATGCGGGCAAATGGTAAGGACTTTAATCCCGCGACTCAATATGTGTTGTGGTATGTTTTGAAATGGCAGGGGAAGACAGGCAATCAAAATATCTGGCATGTGGATGGTGTTGTCCTGAACAAAGAAATGGCGACAGTTATTTACGATTATAACTGTGATCCGGTGAAGAAGGTAAATGGTATGCCCAGAGGTTTCCAGGCAGCGATAGGTTCTTCTATTGTCGTCGGCTTCGATGATGGCAAATGGATGGAACCGTACCGTGAGAATGAAGCCGGTATTCACTTCAAAGGCTGGAGCCTGGTTCAGAATCCCGGACCTGGGGATACGATTTATTCCGGAGATTCATCGGAACAACCCCTAACCCTGACACAACCTGTGACAACGCTTTATGCGCAGTGGGAAACATCCTATGTGGACGTAAAATTCTACAAAGAATGGGAAAATGATTCAAATTCTCTGGTGCAGGCTTTGAAGCCGACCAGTATTCTCATGACACTGGAAGGAATAAGAACAGATGGCAGTGTTTATCAGACCAAATATTACTCTGTAACTGCCAAGAGTGAGGATGCTGACGGGAAGGGATGGTATGTGAAGGCCGATAACCTGCCTGTTTATGATGCTGCCGGCAATCATCTTACCTGGACCTGGAGTGAAGGAACAATTCCGCATTTCAAGGAAATTTTAAATGTTCAAAGTGAAGATGGTTTAACTACAACGATCACCAACCGGCTTGTTACAACAGCGAAAGTAACCAAAGTCTGGAATGATGAAAATGACAATGACGGCAAACGACCTTCTTCGGTAAGTGTCCAGCTATATAAGTACACAGACGATGAGAACTCAAAGACAGCTGTTGGTGAACCTGTTTCATTGAATGAAGCAAACAGCTGGACTTATACTGAGCGTGATTTGCCCGTTCTTGATGGTGATAAGCCGATCACTTATACCTGGGATGAAGTCAGTACGATTGAAGGATATGAAAAAGAAGTTGGTGACCCAACCGGCGATTATCAGAATGGATGGAATACAACCATCAAAAATACACATAAGCCTGAAACGGCACCGCTGAAAGTGGTCATGATTTGGGATGATAAGGACGCGGAAAAACCTCGGCCGAACGCTGTCACATTAACACTTACCGGAACGATCTCCGGACCGGACGGATCGGGTGTAGTGACTGTTTATGGACCGAAGACATATACCCAGAATAAGCAGGTATCAGAGGAAATGGTTTATCAATGGGATGAATTCAGCACTGAATCTTTGCGTGTTTACAACAGCGGTAAGAAAATCAGCTATACCTGGTCGGAAACTGTACCTGGTTCCTATGACCATAATGCTGAACAAGATGTTGTAACCGATTCGGAAGACGAAACCCTGACGAAGATCACCAATCATCGTTATGTTGTGACGGTCACGCCGGATAATAAAAGCAAAGAATATGGTGCAAAAGATCCGGAACTGACAGCAACTGTCAGTGGGCTGAAGGGTAATGATACGCTCGTTTATACACTTAAACGGGATACAGGCGAAAATGTCGGACGTACATTTGATGGAGAAAAATGGTCTGAGCCTTCTGCATACAAGATCAAGAAGAATACAGGCAACGAAGAACAGGGGTATTATCATGTAATCTATCAGGAAGGTAACTTTAAAATCACGCCTGCGAAACTCACAGTTACTGCAGTTAATAATGAAAAGGAATATGGTGATCCTGATCCTTCATTTTCCGCAAATGTTACCGGTATGAAAAAGAGTGAGTTATCTTCTCAGTTAGTTGTACCAAGTGTAACACGCAAAGGTTCAAATAAGGATGTCGGAACTTATGAGGGTGTTATTGTACCTTCAGGGCCTGCGGCAATTGAAAACTATGACATCAGTTATGTGAATGGGGCCTTTACCATTACACCTGCAAAAGTAACAGTAAAAGCTGATGATAAATATAAGATTTATGGTCAGGATGATAAAGTTGAAACCGCTGTTTTGACTGCGACGATTACCGGATTGAAGAACAATGAACCGGAAAGTGTGATTGACGTTAGCTTGAGTCGTGAACAGGGTGAAATGGTGAAGCGTTCGTTGAATGATCTCAACGAAAGAGGTGAATATACAAAAGATCCCGATGCATATGTCATTACTGCTGCGGCGTCTAACACACACAACACGGAGACAGTAGATGGTGTCGAATATTCTGTACAAGGCAACTATCTTGTAAAATATGAGACCGGTAATTTTGTGATCAATCCTGTTGAAATTCAAATCAAGGGCAAGAATGATTCTAAGGTTTATGATGGTACCGCCTTAACCTTTGAAAGCACTGAATTGAATAAAGATGGCATTGATCAAGTCGATTTGCTGCGAGGTGACGAGTTACGATATGTAAAGGTATCCGGATCCCGCACAGTCTTCGGTGACAGTGAAAATACTCCGCAGATAAATACGAGTGAAAGCAGGGATAACATTCAGATCATGAATGGTAATGTTGATGTTACCCACTGTTACAACATCACTTCAAAACCCGGTACACTTACCATCACAAAGGCACCTTTAACCATCACAGCTGCAAGCGATACAAAAGTCTATGATGGAAAACCGTTGACTAAGGATGCATATACAAATACTGATTTGCAGGGGAAGGATTCTATTGAATCCGTAACGATCACCGGGTCTGTTCTCGGAAGCAGGGATAAGGAAACGAGCGGGAATAATATCGCTTCCAGTGCAAAAATCACTCATCCGACACTCGGCGATGTAACCGGCAGCTATGACATAACCTATAATCCGGGTTTGCTGGTCGTGTCTCCTCGGCCGTCGCTGGTAATTACGGCTGACAGTGATAACAAAACCTATGATGGGACACCATTGATAAAAGATACATATACGGCTGTTGGTCTGCGGGACGGTGATAGCCTCAGTGGTATTCGTGTCACCGGTTCTCAAACCGATGCCGGCACTTCTGCGAATGTCGTGACTGGTAAAGCTCTAATTACAAACAGAAATGGTGATGATGTAACGGGTGAATATGATATTAACACTTCAAACGGTACACTTTGGGTGAAACCGATAACCCTTTATCTTACCGCATCCAGCGCTATTAAACAGGTATATGATGGTACTTCATTGAAAGATGAATCCTTCACATATGATGCCAGAAAGCTTGTTGCGGGAGATGTACTCAATAAGGAAAGTGTATCTGTTACCGGCAGCCGCATTCAAGCAGGTACTACACCGAACCAAATCAGGGGCGGTCAGATCGTCAACGCGTCCGGTAAGGATGTAACGGGCAACTATAACATTATTCATGTCGATGGGACATTGACTATCTATCCGCGTCCGGTGACCGTAACGGTTGGCGCTTATGTGAAATCCCGCGGCGAACTGGATCCTGAATTTACCGCTGCAGTGGCAAATACAGTGAACGGTGAAACTGTAAAGTATGAAATCACCCGTGAAGAAGGTGAAGAACCGGGACAGTATGCAGTCACTCCTTCCGGTGATAAACTTCAGGGCAGTTACCAGGTGACATACATCCCCGGAACTTTGACGATCAACTTCAACGCAGAAGCCTTTACGGTTGTGAAAGTCTGGGATGATGATAACAACCGCGATGGAATCCGTCCGGTTTCCCTGGGTGTCTCATTGGTCGGGTCTAACGGCAGCATTGTGAACCGACGTCTTTCTGCGGAAAATGACTGGTCTGTGACGATTACGGATATGCCGGTTTACGAGAGCGGTGTGCCAGTCACATATCACTGGGTGGAAGATCTTGAGACAGCCAGTTATGAACAGCTGGAACCTGAAGTAAGGAGCAATACCACGATTCTCAGAAATCGGCATGAGATTGCCCGGGCAAGTTCTACTGTGACGAAAGTCTGGGAAGATAAGGATAATATCGGTGGCTCAAGGCCGACAAGTTTGCGTGTAATTCTACGTGCGAATGGAGCAACTGTCCGCAGCGCAGTTTTGAATGAAGCAAACGGATGGAGCGAGACCGTAGAAAATCTGCCGATGTATGAAAACGGGAATCCGATTGAATACGTTTGGTTCGAACAATCGGTTGGGAACGGATACTACGCTGTACGGTCCACTACTTCAGGCGGAAATACGACTCTGGTGAACAGTAACCTGTATACGCTGACTATCCACTACCGCTATAACAGTGGGCTGGATGCACGGCCGGACTATACGGTCACCCTTTACAGCGGTGAGACATTCTCGGTGGATTCTCCTGAGATCGATAATTTCACTCCTTCCATGACGTCTGTGATCGGTGAGATGGAAACCAGCGATCTCGAATTCACTGTCATTTACACTACCGGTGGTGAGGCGATCATCAACAGGGATCAAAAACCTGTAACTGAGGAGACGGAAGTCGTTCAGAAGGGAGTCCCGGCGGTACCGGAACAGAAGGAACCTGATGATGAGCATCCGCTGGTCGCTCTGATGCCGAACAGACTGGTTGACATTGATGACCAGAACACGGCCCTGGGTCTCGGAGAGGTGAACTCCTCCAACCACGGGTTCGCACTCGAATAAAAGATAGGGGGACAAAATTAAGGGCGGGGCTCCATCGGAGCCCCGCCCTTCTTCTGTTTGCATATGCCCGTGTGCTCAATTTAATCCGAAGCACGACGAGACGTTTCTGCTGCTGCGGCGCAGCCCGCACAGCAGGGGCGTATCCTGTCGTGCGCTGAGATAGCGGTGACGCAGCACGGGATACAGCCCTCGCGTGTCGGCTTCGCGCCAGCGCAAGGGCAGTCTCCGTGTGCTTCCTTACTATTTATTGGAAAAATTTTGACAAAAACTATGTAATCTGAAAATTCATTACATTTATCATGTCATTTCCACATAAAACCATGGTATGATTATCCATGTAAAAATCGGCTATGACTATAGCCCTCTTTTTGCGTCTCAATTTTTATGGAATGATCCATGAAAATCGAATCTGAAAATATGGTGTGCAGAATCACGGCGATTTCCGTGGTCAGCCATAATTTGTGCAGTAAGGTGGTAAAGATGAGAAAAAGTACCGTCATCGCAAGTATTGTTTTGGTTCTGATCAGCATCCTGCTGGTCGGAATGAGTCCTGTATTTTCACAGGATGAGGGAACCCAGGTCACCAGCAAAAAATTCAACCTGGGAGACCAGACAAATACGGTTGTATTTTACACGGACTCGTCCCGAACAACGATGTATGTACCGGGCGGGGATCCTCTCGGGGAGAGCCTGCCGGAAGTCCCGAATGGTTCTTCGGGCTGGCTGATCGACGGTACCGGGACCTATCTTACCGCGAATACAGCGATAACCGGAGATATGACTGTCACCGCTGTCTATCCTGTTGAGGAAAGTCACAATGAAGGTGATTTCATGCAGGGTGTTTCCGGCTACCTGACCGCACAAACTGAAAACAACGGCAATGTGGTAAGCAAGGTTAGCGCCCTGATCGCCTCTCCTTTTGATGAAAAAAACCTCAAGGCCTGTTTTACGGAAACCGGTACAACGACCGATGCCGATAACAAAAACTTTTGTTCCAATGCATATCCGCCGTCTGTCTGGACTTTTGAATTTGTCAGCTGCACAGACCCCGGAAAAGAATGTGATTACTATGTAAGATCCGGCAGTAATTATCTGAATATCAGTGGCGGCAAGGTCACTTTGGGTTCCCCGGCTGCGCTTCGTATCGTCAAATTGGGGGATAACCTTTATAACATCAAAAACGGCAATGGCTATCTGAACCTGAAGTATGAAAATGATTCAAAAAACAATTTATATTTCAAATCCTCAGACAAAGGCACGTACCAAGGCAGCAAGATCTCCGTTTCTACTTCCCTGCCCATGTCAGAGTTCCACACCCTGACCTTCGATGTTGACGGCGGGAATGTCTATCCCGGTCCGAAATCTGTTCAGGCATACGCCGGAGAGAAGATCTCGCTGCCGGCCTATTCCGGAACAAAAAACAGCCACTCCTTCGAAGGCTGGGCAACTGAGAAAAACGGCACGGCGCTGTCTGAGTATTCCATGCCGACAGAGGATGTGACACTTTATGCGGTATATTCGAGTGAACCGATCCTCTGGCTGGACGTAAACGGCGGACCCGGGCTTGAGACCTCTTCCTTTATTGAAGGACCGGTGACGCTGCCAGGTGCGGAGTTGCTCTCCCGGGATGGATACCGGCTGGTCGGCTGGTCGGAAGATAAAACCGCATCTGAGGCAGACAGCGATAAAATTATCCCTGCCGGCGCTTCATATCCGATGCCTGATCATGAAGTCACCCTTTATGCGATCTGGCAGCGGGAAGTGCGCGTGACTTTTGTTTCGCTCTCTTCAGGCAGCATGAGTTTTATCGCTTCTCCCGGTGATGTGATCGATCTGTCCGCGGCTGATTATCCGCGGGTTTCCACCTGGTATTATGAGAAGAACGGCGCTGCGGAATATATCCACGTCGAGCCTACGGGTGACGAACAGGCGGATCCTTTGTTCACGGTTCCTTTTGAGGATGTCACCTTTTATGAGCCGAAAACCGTTACGGTTGCCTTTGACGCCAACGGCGGCGAGGGAACCCGGGAAGCGGTTCAGGCGATCACCGGTGAGCGGATCGAGTTGACGGCTGACGGCTTTACGCGAGATGGTTCCACCGGCTTTGCCGGTTGGCGGACTGACCCGGCAAGCGGGACGATATATATCGCTTCCTATACAGCCGGTCAGGATGATGTGACACTTTATGCTGCCTGGAACTACTCTGTCAGCTTTGAAACCGGCGGCGGTGATCAGGCCGGTCCGGAGGCGATCAGCGGCCTGAACGGTGACGGTGCAAACGGTCAGACCCTGCCTGAATATACAGGAAAGAACGGCGGGAAATATGATTTTGTAGGCTGGATCACCGTTTCTCCGGATGAATTTGATCCTCAGACGCACACAGTCTATGCCCCGGAAGCTTCCCTCTTTGAAGACGGCGCGGACCTGCCGCGTGCATCGGTCTATCATGCTTTGTATAAGGTTCCGGTAACTCTTTACAAAAATAACGGTTCAGATATTATTGGGCCGGACCTTGAGAAAGTCAACGGGAATAGTTGGAGTTATTCAGCTTCACCGAAGGAACCGCTGGATCTGACTCAATTTTCGACGACCCGAAATAACAAAGTTCTTCTCGGATGGGCTCCTACCGAAAAAGATAAGGTTTTGATCACAGGTGATTACTACCCGGGAACCACCGGGAGAAATGAGCTGTGGGCATTCTGGGGTTCAGAAGTCACTTTTGATGCAAAGGGCAGGATCGATCAGAGTCTTATGCCGGCGCCAATAAAAGGTTTCAAGCCGGATGCATACTATTCAAGCGGTGGTGATTTGTATTCCTCATCCTTCCGGGCACCTGCTGCTCCCAATTTCGGAAATCATAATTTCCTGGGCTGGACGAATGAAGCTGCAGGCAACTCGGTCAAGTATAAGGTGGGCGATGTTGTTTCCTTTAACTCCGATAACATGAAGCTCTACGGTCTGTGGGATGGTTATGTCAAAGTCAGATTCAGCGAGAACAATGGCACAAAGGATGACAACCTGTCCAAAGAGAACAAAATTTATGAAGTCGGTGCGGGAATAACGCTGCCGTCTTACAGCGGTACAAAAGAAGGCCGCACGTTTTCCGGCTGGGCATTGGAGTCTAACCTGGAAAAGAATGCGATCATCGATGTTTATCCTGCGGGCAGTACCTACACGATTCCGGATAACGGGAAGGAAGAGATCGTCTTCTATGCCGTATGGTTTAAGTCAGACAAATTGCCTCCTGTCAAATTTGGTATCCGTCTCGACAGAGATGCCATTCCGCAGGAGCCGGGCTCTCATCCGAACACCGAATTTACGACAAAAGCCGGACTGAAAAAGGGACCCGGAGGAACCAATGACTGGAAAATCGGCAACGTTCTTTTTGACAATGCCGTAAAAACGCAGCAATTTATCCTCGATAATGCTCACCCGGTGGATCCGCCGAAAGATCAATACTATCTGGCTAACAACGTGACAGCGGCTTTGAATTTTCTCCCCAGTGTAGACGATGTTGTCCGGATCCTGGGTGCGAACGGCATTGAATTCAATCCTGAAACAGATTTTATTTTGTGGTATGTCCTGAAATATCAGCCGGACGCGAAGTGGAACGGAGAAACTTATGAGGGCGATTATTGCTGGCATGTTGACGGTATTGTCCTGAGCCGGGAAAAAGTCTCGCTGAATTATGATAAGGGGAATACCTTGCCGGCTGATCACAGAAGTTACTGGTCGCTGCCGGAAGGTTTCCAGGTCCTGCAAAATTCGACAACAGAAGTCGGACGTGACGGCGGTGCAGATCACGCCTATGGTGAGGTCAAGCTGGTTTCCGGCAGGCCGCATGACGGTTATGCCTTCATCGGTTGGACAACAACTCCGGACTATGAGGAGGGAGATGAACTTCTCCAGGATGGCGACCCGATCACATTGGGAACAGAAACTGTGACGCTGTATGCCCAGTGGGAACGTCCGATGAAGGAGATCAAGGTAGAAAAACACTGGCAGGATGGCGGTAATGCTGCGAGCACACGTCCCGCATCGATCACTGTTTATCCGCTGGCTGATGGTGTGAAACTGAGCCAGTATAACAACGGCATCACGCTGAGCGGTGACGGCAGCGCCTGGTCGAGCGCCGCTGTTTCGGTTCCCGTGCATACCGATGACAAAAATCACACCATCAATTACACCTGGGAAGAAAAACTCCCCGATGCCAGTAAAGATGATTATGTTCAGCTTTCCAACACCGTCAGCGGAGACACGACGGTTATCAAAAACACGTTGGTTGTTTCTTCGACCGTGACAAAGGTGTGGGCCGATGGGGATGAGAAACACGCTGAAGACGGAATCACGGCAGTTTTGAAGCGCAGCGTCAATGATATTGACGATCCTGACTTTGCTGTTCCCGTCGAATTATCCGGAGAGAATGGCTGGAGCCATACGGAATCCGGACTGTCCCGGCTGGAAGAATCTACGGGCACTGCATATAAATATTATTGGAGAGAAACTCAGGGGAAGGAAGCGTATACTCCTGAATATGCTGACGGAGATAACAACACAACCATCACCAACAGCCGCATCGAGATCCCCATCACGATTACCGCGGGAGGGGATACCTGGGTGTATGACGGTACCGCGCATGAGTATGATTCGTTTGATGCAAGTTCCATTACTGCCGGAGAATTGGATGAAGGAGACACGTTAAGCTCTCTGAGCTTCTCCGGTTCTCAGACCGTGGCAGGCAGCTCTGTCAATGTCCCGTCTGGTGCGGTGATCACGGATGCCGGCGGCAAAGATGTGACCGGAAAATATAAGATCACATATGTGAACGGTAAATTGGAAGTGACAGCAAAGCCGATCACCATCACTGCTGACAGCGGCACACACGTCTATGACGGTACTGCGTTCGCAATAGACGGTTATACAAATGATGAACTCGGAACAGGTGACAAGATCGACTCCGTCACCGTGAGCGGTTCACAGACCGTGGTCGGGACTTCCGATAATGTCGCCTCCGATGCAGTGATCAAAAATAAAGCCGGTGAAGACGTGACATCAAGTTATACCATCACCTATGTCGATGGTACACTGACAGTGTCACCGTTGGCAGTGACCATCACCGCTGACAGCGACACGAAGGTTTATGACGGTACGGCCCTGACGAAGGGAACATACACCTATACAGCTCTGGCTGCCGGAGACAGCCTTTCCTCCGTCACCGTGACCGGTTCTCAGAAGGATGCCGGCAGCTCCGACAATGTTCCGTCCGAGGCGAAGATCGTCAATGCTGGCGGTGAAGATGTGACCGAAAGCTATGCCATCACCTATGCCAATGGTACGCTGGAAGTGACGAAGAAAGCCGTGACCATCACCGCTGACAGTGACAGTAAAATCTATGACGGCACTGCTCTGACCAATGACGGTTATAAGAGCACCGCATTAGCTGCTGAAACCTCTGTTGAGGAATCGGAAGAATCCGAAACAGCTGACACAGTTGTGGCCGAGGGAGATGGCCTTGCCTCCGGCGATACCATTGAATCCGTTACCGTGACCGGTTCCCAGATCGAGGTCGGTACATCCGATAATGTCCCGTCCGAGGCGAAGATCGTCAATGCTGACGGTAAAGACGTGACCGGAAACTATACCATCACTTATTCCAACGGTACGCTGGGAGTGACAAAGAAAAATCTGACCATCACCGCAGGCAGCGGCGATAAGGTCTATGACGGCACAGCCCTGACAAATGACAGCTACACCAACAGCGCTCTGGCTGAAGGTGACAAGATCGACTCCGTCACCGTGACCGGTTCTCAGACCGTGGTTGGCTCTTCCGATAATGTCCCGTCCGAGGCGAAGATCGTCAACGCGGCGGACGAGGACATGACCGCCAATTATGAGATTACTTACACCAACGGTACACTGGGAGTCACAGCAAAGACGGTGACCATCACTGCCGCCAGTGACACAAAGACCTATGACGGTACGGCTCTGACGAAGGACAGCTACACCAATACGGCTCTCGCGGAAGGTGACAGCCTTTCTTCCGTCACCGTGACCGGTTTGCAGATCGTTGTCGGATTTTCCGAAAACGTCCCGTCCGAAGCGAAGATCGTCAATGCTGACGGCGAGGATGTGACCGCCAGTTACGCCATCACCTACGCCAACGGCAGTCTGGAAGTGAAACAGATGGGTCTGACCATCACCGCTGACAGTGATACGAGGACTTATAACGGCGCTGCCCTGACCGTGAACAGCTATGGCAGCACCGGTCTGGCTGAAGGGGACAGCTTTGAATCCGTCACCGTGACCGGTTCCCAGACCGTTTTCGGTACTGCGAACAATGTCCCGTCCGCGGCGAAGATCGTGAACGCAGCCGGTGAAGATGTGACCGCGAGCTACGATATCACCTACACCAATGGCACGCTGGAAGTGACAAAGCTGGCTCTGACTATCACCGCAGAAGGTGATGAAAAGGTTTACGACGGCACTGCCCTGACAAAGAACAGCTACACCAACACCGATCTGGCAACGGGTGACGAGATTGACTCCGTCACTGTCACCGGTTCTCAGACCGTAGTCGGCTCTTCTGATAATGTCCCGTCTGCTGCTGTGATCAAGAACGCAGCCGGTGACGATGTGACCGCCAGCTACGAGATCACCTATGCCAACGGTACGCTGGAAGTGATGCAGAAAGAACTGACCATCACCGCTGACGGTGACAATAAAGTCTATGACGGTACAGCGCTGACGAAGACCAGCTACACCAACAGTGATCTGGCCTCCGGCGACCGCGTCGACTCCGTCACCATCACCGGTTCTCAGACTGTTGTCGGCGCTTCCGATAATGTCCCGTCCGCGGCAGTGATCGTGAATGCCGATGGTGATGACGTGACTGACAGCTATGAGATCAGCTATGCCAACGGTACGCTCGAAGTGACAAAGATGGCTGTGACCATCACCGCCGACAGCGACAGTAAAGCCTATGACGGTACAGCGCTGACGAAGAACAGCTACACCCATACGGATCTTGCTTCCGGCGACAGCGTCGACTCCGTCACCGTGACCGGCTCTCAGACTGTGGTCGGCGCTTCCAATAATGTCCCATCCGCGGCGAAGATCGTGAATTCGGACGGCGCCGATGTGACTGCGAGCTACGAGTTCAGCTATGTCAACGGCACGCTGGAAGTGACGAAGAAGGACGTGACCATCACTGCCGACAGCGACAGTAAAGTCTATGACGGCACAGCGCTGACGAAGGACAGCTACACCAATACAGCCCTGGCCTCCGGCGACAAGATCGATTCTGTTACCGTGACCGGTTCACAGACCGTGGCCGGCGCTTCCGACAATGTCCCGTCCGCCGCGGTGATCAAGAACGCGGCTGAAGAAGACGTGACTGCCAGCTACGAGATCACCTATGCCAACGGCACACTGGAAGTGACGCAGAAGGCCGTGACCATCACCGCCGACAGTGACACAAAGATCTATGACGCCGCTGCCCTGACGAAGGACAGCTACACAAATACCGCTCTGGCTGAAGGTGACAGCATCGACACCGTCACCGTGACCGGTTCCCAGACCGTGGTCGGTACAAGCGATAACGTCCCGTCCGCTGCGGTGATCAAGAACGCTGCCGATGAAGACGTGACCGGGAGCTATGACATTACTTATGCCAACGGTACGCTGGAAGTGACGAAGATGGCCTTGACCATCACCGCTGACAGTGACACGAAGGTCTATGACGCCGCAGCCCTGACGAAGGACAGCTACACCAATACGGCTCTGGCTGAAGGTGACAAGATCGACTCCGTCACCGTCACCGGTTCCCAGACCGTGGTCGGTACAAATGATAACGTTCCGTCCGCTGCGGTGATCAAAAACGCGGCTGATGAAGATGTGACCGGCAGCTACGAGATCACTTATGCCAATGGTACCTTGCAGATCACGCAGAATGATGCGCTGATCATCACCGCTGACAGTGACACGAAGGTCTATGACGGCTCTGCCCTCACGAAGAACAGCTATCAGGCAGCCGGTCTGGCGGAAGGCGATCAAGTCGAATCCGTGACAGTGACCGGTTCTCAGATCATGGCCGGTACTTCGGACAACGTCCCGTCCGCCGCGAAGATCGTGAATGCTGACGGCGTGGATGTGACCGCCAGTTACGAGATCACCTATGCCAACGGTACACTGGAAGTGACAGCAAAGACAATCACCATCACCGCCGACAGCGATGAGAAGGTCTATGACGGCGCTGCCCTGACGAAGGACAGCTATACTAACACAGATCTTGCCACAGGTGACAGCATTACATCCGTCACCGTGACCGGTTCTCAGACCGTGGTCGGTACAAGCGATAACGTTCCGTCTGCTGCGGTGATCAAAAATGCTGATGATGAAGACGTGACTGAGAGCTATGCCATTACCTATACCAGCGGCACGCTCGAAGTGACAGCAAAGACAATCACCATCACCGCTGACAGCGATGAGAAGGTCTATGACGGCACAGCCCTGACAAAAGACAGCTACACCAATACCGCTCTGGCCGAAGGTGACAGCATTTCCTCCGTCACTGTGACCGGTTCTCAGATCGTGGTTGGCAGCTCCAATAATGTCCCGTCCGCTGCGGTGATAAAAAACACTGATGATGAAGACGTGACCTCCAGTTACACCATCACTTATGAAAATGGTTCACTGGAAGTGACGCAGAAAGAACTGACCATTACCGCCGACAGCGACACGAAGGTCTATGACGGCGCCGCCCTGACGAAAGACAGCTACACCAACACTGATCTGGCGGCAGGCGACAGTGTCGATTCTGTTACCGTGACCGGTACCCAGACTGTGGTCGGTACGATTGACAATCTTCCGTCCGCTGCGAAGATTGTGAACGCTGCCGGTGAAGACGTTACCGCCAGCTACAAGATCAGCTATGTCAACGGTACACTGGAAGTGACAACAAAGACAATCACCATCACCGCTGACAGCGATGAGAAGGTCTATGACGGCGCTGCGCTGACGAAAGGCAGCTATACGAACACAGATCTTGCCACCGGTGACAGCATCGATTCTGTTACCGTAACCGGTTCCCGGACTGTGGTCGGCAGCTCCGACAACGTCCCGTCCGGGGCAGTGATCCTGAATGCCGGTGGGGCGGATGTGACCGCGAGCTACGAGATTACTTATGCCAACGGTACATTGGAAGTGACGCAGAAGGCCGTGACCATCACTGCCGACAGCGATTCAAAGGTCTATGACGGTACAGCCCTGACGAAGGACAGCTACACCAATACGGACCTGGCCTCCGGCGACAGCATTACATCCGTTACCGTGACCGGTTCCCAGACTGTGGTTGGTACCTCCGATAACATCCCGTCCGCGGCGGTTATCAAAAATGCAGCCGGTGAGGATGTGACCGGGAGCTATGACATTACTTATGCCAACGGTACATTGGAAGTGACGCAGAAGGACGTGACCATCACCGCCGACAGCGATAAGAAGACCTATGACGGCACTGCCCTGACGAAGGACAGCTACACCAATACCGCTCTGGCCGAAGGTGACAGCATCGACACCGTCACCGTGACCGGTTCTCAGACCGTGGTCGGTACAAGCGATAACGTCCCGTCCGCCGCTGTGATCAAGAACGCAGCCGGTGATGATGTGACCGGCAGCTATGCCATCACTTACGCCAACGGTACGCTGGAAGTGACGAAGATGGCCGTGACCATCACTGCTGACAGTGACACAAAGGTCTATGACGGCACAGCTCTGACGAAGGACAGCTACACCAATACCGCTCTGGCCGAAGGTGACAGCCTTTCCTCCGTCACCGTAACCGGTTCTCAGACCGTGGTCGGTGAAGCTTCCAATGTTCCGTCTGCTGCTGTCATCAAGAACGCAGCCGATGAAGACGTGACCGGCAGCTATGAGATCACCTATGTCAATGGCGCTCTCAGTGTGACTGTCAATCAGTCCGCGGTCATCACCGCTGACAGTGACACGAAGGTCTATGACGGCTCCGCCCTCACAAAGAACAGTTATCAGGCAGCCGGACTGGCGGAAGGCGACAGGGTTGACTCCGTCACTGTTACCGGTTCTCAGACCGTGTTTGGCAGCTCCGATAACGTTCCTTCCGCGGCGAAGATTGTAAACACAGCCGGTGAGGATGTGACCGCGAGCTACGAGGTCACATACAGGAACGGCACACTCGCTATTACAAAGAAATCCATCACGATCACCGCTGACGGTGGCACGAAGGTTTATGACGGCGCCGCCCTGACAAAGGACAGCTACACCAACAGCGATCTGGCGGAAGGTGACAGGATCGACTCCGTCACCGTAAGAGGTTCTCAGACCGTAGTAGGAACCTCCGTGAACACACCGTCTGCGGCGAAAATCGTGAACACAGCCGGTGATGATGTGACTGGCAGCTATGACATCACTTATGTGAACGGTACTTTGCAGGTGACGCAGAAGTCCCTGACCATCACTGCCGACAGCGCTGAAAAGGTCTATGATGGCTCCGCCCTGACGAAGAACAGCTACACCAACAGCGATCTGGCAGGAGGCGACAGCATTACATCTGTCACCATAACAGGTTCTCAGACTGTGGTCGGTACCTCTTATAACGTCCCGACCGCTGCCGTGATCAAGAACGCAGCCGGTGAGGATGTGACTGACAGCTATGCTGTTACTTACGCCAACGGCACACTGGAAGTGACCCGGAAGTCTCTGACAGTCACCGCCGGAAGCAGCACGAAAGTCTATGATGGCTCCGCCCTGACGAAGAACAGCTACACAGGCACGGCTCTGGCCACCGGCGACAGCTTTGAGTCTGTCACCGTGACCGGTTCGCAGACGGTTGTCGGTACCTCTGACAACATCCCGTCCGCAGCCGTGATCAGGAATGCAGAGCGCGAGAATGTGACCGCCAGCTATGACATCACTTATGTCAACGGTACATTGGAAGTGACGCAGAAGGCCCTGACCATCACCGCTGACAGCGATACAAAGGTCTATGACGGCACAGCCCTGACGAAAGACAGCTTCACCAACACCGCTCTGGCGGCGGGTGACAGCATCGAGAGTGTCACTGTGACCGGTTCACAGACTGTGTATGGCAGCTCTGCCAATGTCCCGTCCGCCGCTGTGATCAAAAACGCAGCCGGTGAGAATGTGACTGCCAGTTATGACATCACCTATGCCAACGGTACGCTGGATGTGACGAAAAAGGCCGTGACCATCTCCGCCGAAAGCGCCACGAAGGTCTATGATGCCGCTGCCCTGACGGCGAACTCATACATTACTCCCACTCTCGCGGATGGTGACCATGTTGGTTCCCTTACTGTGACCGGTTCACAGACCATTGTGGGCGAAAGTGACAACGTCCCGTCTGCAGCTGTGATCCGGAATGCGGCAAATGAAGATGTGACTGACAGCTACGATATCACTTATGCCAATGGCACACTCCTTGTGACAGTCAACCGGGCCGTGATCATCACTGCCGACAGTGACTCGAAGGTCTATGATGGCACAGCGTTGACGAAGAACGCCTACCATGTGACCGGATTGGCCGGTGAGGACAGTGTGGCATCCGTTACTGTCACCGGTTCGCAGACCGTGGTCGGGACAAGCGATAACGTCCCGTCCGCCGCGAAGATCGTGAACGCAGCCGGTGAGGATGTGACCGCCAGCTACGAGATCACCTACAAGAACGGCAGCGTGAAAGTGACTGCAAAACCGCTCACCATCACCGCCGACAATGACACAAAGACCTATGACGGCACAGCCCTGACGAAGAACAGCTACACCAACACCGCTCTGGCGGCTCTTGACAGCATCGATTCCGTCACCGTGACCGGTTCACAGACTGTGTATGGCAGCTCTGCCAATGTCCCGTCCGCCGCTGTCATCCTGAACGCAGCCGGTGAGAATGTGACTGCCAGTTACGACATCACCTACGCCAACGGCACACTGGGAGTAACAAAGAAGGCTGTGACTGTCACCGCTGACAGCGGAGCGAAGACCTATAACGGCGCTGCCCTGACGAAGAACAGCTTCACCAACACCGCTCTGGCGGCAGGAGACAGCATCGCTGTCACCGTGACCGGTTCTCAAACTGTTGTGGGTAAAACCACCAACATCCCGTCCTCAGCCGTGATCAGGAACGCAGCTCAGGAAGATGTGACTGACAGCTACGCCATCACCTATGTCAACGGCACGTTGGAAGTGACGCAGAAGGCTCTGACCATCACCGCTGACAGTGCCTCGAAGGTCTATGATGCCGAAGCTCTGATCAAGAACAGTTACACCTCTTCCGCCCTTGCCTCCGGTGATGTGTTTGACTCAGTCACAGTTACCGGGTCCCAGGTCCTGGCAGGAAAATCTGCGAATGTCCCGTCCGATGCAAAGATCGTGAATGCAGCCGGAGAGGACGTGACTGCCAGCTACGCCATCACCTACGTCAACGGTACGCTGGAAGTGACGCCGAAACCAATCTTCATCATCGGTGGCAGTGATACGAAAGTTTATGACGGCACTGCCCTGACGAAGAACAGCTATACCGGCATTGCTTCTGCCGCGGCGAAGGTGGCAGCACAGTTGGAAGAAACCGATATCGTTTCGACGGATGGGGCTTCCTCCACGCCGGTGGCGCCGGGAGACCGGATCGCTTCCGTCACGCTGACCGGTTCACAGACCGATGCCGGCAGTTCTGAAAATGTCCCGTCCGGGGCAGTGATCCTGAATACGAATGGCGATGATGTGACTTCAAGCTACCTCATCACTTACATTGAAGGTACGCTGAAAGTAACGCCGAAGCCTGTGACCATTGTCGCCGGCAGTGATGAAAAAGAATATGATGGTACCGCGCTGACAAATGAAGGTTTTGTCTATACCGATCTGGCTCCGGAGGAGAGGATCCAGTCAGTCGTTCTGAACGATTCTCAGACCGAAGCCGGCGCTACGGACAACGTTCCGTCCGGGGCAGTGATCACAAACGCCAACGGCGATGATGTGACCGCCAATTACACGATCACCTATATCAGCGGTACGCTGGAAGTGATCCGAAAGGCCGTAACGATTACTGCCGACAGCGCTGAGAAGGTTTATGACGGTATCGCTCTTGTGATGAACAGTTACACCAACACCGATCTTGTGGAAGGTGACCTCATCGATTCCGTCACCATCAGCGGTTCACAGACCCTGGCCGGCAGCTCCGCCAACGTTCCGTCTGAGGTAAAGATCGTGAATGCTCAAGGCGCAGATGTTACCTCGAACTATCAGGTGAAATATGTCAACGGTACACTGAAGGTGACGCAGAAGTCCCTGACCATCACCGCTGACAGCGACACAAAGGTCTATGACGGCAAAGCGTTCACGAACACCGGTTATTCCATGACGGGAGAACTGGCGGAAGGCGACACACTCACATCCGTCACCGTCACCGGTTCTCAGACCGCTGCCGGTGAATCAAAGAATGTCCCGTCCGATGCGGTCATCCTGAATCCGGCTGAAGAGAATGTGACAGCCAGCTACAATATCTCCTATGTCGACGGGAACCTGGAAGTCACAAAGAAAGAGCTCCTCATCCGTGCGGACAGCGAAACGAAGGTTTATGATGGGGCTTCACTGCATAAAGACAGTTATACAACCTCTGAATTGGCGGAGGGAGACAGGATCGATTCCATCACTGTCAGCGGCAGCCGTATCCAGGCCGGTACCTCTCCGAATGAAGTGAAAGATGCTGTGCTCATGAATGAAGCCGGCGAAGTTGTCAACGACAATTACACCATCAGCTACATCAAAGGCACGCTCTATGTAGCGCCGGCCCCGGTGACCGTTGCGGCTGACAGCTTCACGAAGGAATACGGACAGCTGGATGTTTCCTTCACCGCAAAAGTGACCGGCGTCCTGGAAGGTGAGAGCATCAGTCAGATCACGTATGAATTGTCCCGCGAAGAGGGCGAGAACCCGGGTGAATATGTCATCACTCCGTCCGGCGTAAAGCTGCAGGGCAACTACAGTGTGACTTATCTGCCGGGCAGGCTCACCATCACCTGGAATCCGACCACATTCAGTGCGGAAAAGGTTTGGAATGATGATAACAACCGTGATGGTATCCGCCCGGTCTCTCTGGGCGTGATCCTCACCGGTTCTGACGGTTCCATCCGTACCAGACGTCTTACCGAAGCGAATGGCTGGAAGGTTTCTGTTGAAGACCTGCCGCTCTATAATGGCGGACAGACCATCACCTACACCTGGTCTGAAGAAGAAGTTCCGGGTTATGATGGCACCAGTGAAGTGCTGGGCAATGTGACAATATTCACAAACACACATGCAATCACCCGCACTACTGCCACTGTAACCAAGATTTGGGATGACCGGGAGAATGCCGGCGGAACACGTCCGGACTTCCTGGGTGTGATCCTGTTCTCCAATGGCGAAAGAGTCTTTGCACAGACGCTGAGTGATGAAAACGACTGGACGCTGACGGTCGACAACCTGCCGATGTATGAAAACGGCACACAGATCAATTATGTCTGGAATGAACAGAGTGCAGGAAACGGTTACTATGCAGTCAGGTCAACCGCATCCGGTGGAACCACAACACTGGTCAACTCGAACCTTTACACGCTGAAGATCCGCTTTACCTATGCGGATGGTTCGGAAGCTGCGGCTGATTATGTGGATCGTCTCGGTTTCGGTGAGACCTTCGTGGTCGATTCTCCTGAGATCGCAGGGTTCACAGCCGGTCAGGCATCCGTTATTGGCGTGATGCCGGCACATGATGTGGAATTTATCGTGATCTATACACCGGAAGGTGAGGAAACACAGAAGACTTCGGTTGTGGAAGCCAGAAATGATTCCGGGACAGTAAACGAAGAGAGCAACCAGAAGGAGATCCCGCAGCCGCGTGAGCAGATGGCAGTGGACGATGATCACGCAGTCGTTCTGCAGACTCCGACACGCCATGTTAATATCGATGAGTATGGCTCTGCCCTTGGTCTCGGTGAGGTCTTCATGACCACCGGAGGGAAATTCTCCTTCGAATAAGGATCACTAAAAAAAATTAATCCAACAGACGGACCCGCGATGCGGGTCCGTCCCTCTATATATCGGGTATAATTTACAGATAAACAATAACAATTGCGCGGAGGTGCGGCTGTGAAAACCCTTTGTTTCGGATCCCTCAATATCGATAATGTCTATGACGTTCCCCATTTCGTCGCCCGGGGCGAGACCCTGGCGGCGAGCGAGCTGAACATCTTCAGCGGCGGGAAGGGACTGAACCAGTCCATAGCCCTTTCCCGGGCAGGGCTGGAGGTCTTCCATGCCGGCACTATCGGTACCGACGGACAGTTCCTCCTGGACGAGCTGAAGGCAGCCGGGGTCGATACCCGCTATACCGCGGTCCTCGATGACACGAAAACCGGACACGCCATCATCCAGAAGGCTCCGGACGGAGACAACTGCATCCTGCTTTTCGGCGGGGCGAATCAACAGATCACCCGGGAACAGATCGACCGAACGCTTGCGAATTTTGGTGAAGGCGACCTGCTGGTGGTGCAGAACGAGATCAGCGAGCTGCATTACCTGGTCAGTGCGGCCAGGTCGCGCGGTATGCTGACTGCCCTGAATCCCTCCCCGATGGAGTATTCCCTCCTCCCGCTGCTGAGTCAGGTGGATTACCTGATCCTGAACGAGATCGAGGCTGCCCAGTTTTTGAAATTGGCTGAAGCCGGCGACCCGGACGAGATGCTGGACGCGCTGATCCGCCTCTTCCCATCCGTGACCATTGTCCTGACCCTCGGCAGTGACGGCTCGGTCTATGCCAAAGGTGCGGAGCGCATCCGTCAGGCAGCCATCCCCGTGCAGGCCGTCGACACCACTGCAGCCGGCGATACCTTCACCGGTTACCTGCTGGCGGGTCTGCTGACGGGCGGGGATCCTGCGACCGCACTGAAATATGCCGCCACGGCTGCCGCCATTGCCGTCACCCGTCCCGGCGCTGCCCCCTCCATCCCGACGAAAGAAGAAGTGGAAAACTATTAAACAAAAATGGACGGGCTCGCTTCGCGGGCCCGTCCTCCGGGTATTATTATTTTATATGCTCTGTATCGCGTCTTTTAGAAGCGCGATGAATTTTTCGCGGTCGACCTTCAGGATCACCAGCGCGTTGGTGAAGGGGAACTGCTTATCGGAGTAAAGATCGGTGATGGTCTTGCCGCTGGTGAAGGACCCTCTGGTCTCCACCACAACGCCCGCTTCCTCACCCTCAAACAGCTCCGGATGTGCCAGGTACATCACCGGGCAGGAGTCGTGCATGCAAAAACCTTTAACACCGTATTTTGCCAGCACTGCATAGGAGTGCATCAGGATCGCCTTGACGAAGGTTCCGGCGCTCTTTCCGGAAGCAGCCAGCTCGTCCAGATCCTCCATCTCAAAATAGGCCTGGGTGGTGACATCCAGCCCGCACATCACGATCGGTGCCCCGCAGCGGAACACGATATCGGCCGCCTGCGGGTCGGCGTAGATGTTGAACTCAGCCGCCGGGGTGATGTTGCCCGGTCCCGCAGAACCGCCCATCAGCGTGATAGAGTGCAGCAGCTTCGGCAGGTCCGGATATTTGGTGAAGGCAATGGCGATGTTGGTCAGCGGACCGGTAGGCACCAGACGTAATTCTCCGGGATGAGCCCTGGCACAAGCATAAAGCGCGTCCCAGGCGCTCTCCTTCTGTTCTGCCACGCCTTCCGGCAGCGGCAGCTCCACATCCCCGAGGCCGTTTTCCCCGTGAACGTAAGCCGCGGTCACCAGCGGGATCACCATCGGCTTCTCCGCACCGCGGTAGACCGGGTAGTCAGTCCCCATCAGGGCATTGATGCGGTGTGTATTCCAATATGCATTGTCCTGGATCGTGTTGCCACAGACAGCGGAGATACCCAGGATCTCAAGCTCCGGGAGCTTGTGGGCAAGCATGATTGCCACGGCATCGTCGGTGCCGGTGTCGCAGTCCATCCAGACAGGAATTTTCGTCATTTTCCCACCTCCCCAAAGGCTTTGATGGCGTCGATCAGGTAATCCACAAAGGTCTCGCGGTCCAGATCCATCAGGCAGGAGGCATTGGGCGGGAAGCCGAGAATGCCGTTCCAGTCGGGGATGGTCGCGCCTTTGCAGTAATCGCCGCAGGTCTCGATCTGGACATAAAAATCGCGGATGGTGAAGATCTCCGGATGCACCAGCACCATCACCGCGCAGGGATCGTGCATCGGTGCGCCCTCATAACCCATGGTTTTGTGAAATTGATAAAAGAACTCCAGCCACTGCCAGACGATGTCGCTGACAGGGTTGTTCAGCGCGCGGATGCGTTCAAAGTCCGCCGGCTTGATCAGCGCCTTTTCCGTCACATCGATGCCGGCCATCAGGATCGGCACACCGGACTCGAAGACGATTTTCGCCGCTTCCGGATCCACCAGGATGTTGAACTCGGCTGCCGGGGTCCAGTTCCCGAACAGCAGTCCGCCGCCCATCAGGCTGATTCGTTCGATGCGGTCCTTCAGCTCCGGATGGGCCATCAGGAAGGCCGCGGTGTTGGTCAGCGGACCGGTGGAGACGATGGTCACTTTTTCGGGACAGTCCCGGATCACCCGGGCCCAGAGTTCGATGCCGCTGATGGGCTCCGGTGCAAAGTCCGGCTCCGGCAGCGCCGGTCCGTCCAGACCGGACTCACCGTGGACGGTGGGAGCGTTCATCTGTTCCGTGTTCAGCGGGTGGTAACAGCCCCGGGCGAAGGGAGCGTGCAGACCGATCAGGGTGCAGACCCGCAGCGAGTTGTAACTGGTTTTTTCGATGGTCTGATTTCCGCCTACCGAGGTGACCGCGAGGATATCAAACAGCCCGCAGCCCTGGGCAAACACCCAGGCAATGGCATCATCATGTCCCGGGTCGCCATCGAGAATGATGGGAATCTTTTTGTTTTGCGTCATTCAAGCTCCTCTGAAGAAATGAAAAATTAGAAATGAGGAATGAGGAATGAGAAATGATCCTCATTCTTTACTCCTTTGCCAATGGGGAACGGTTCCGTTTTGACATAATTCTGTGTCTCCGGAAACCTTGCCCCAATGGCACAATAATTCCTAATTTCTCATTCCTAATTCCTAATTAATTATTCAGCGCTGCAGCGGAGTGCTGCTTCTTGATGCGGTTATTGCGGACAATGGCGAAGATCACCAGACCGATGATCGTGACCGCGTAAGGGATCGGGGAGGCCAGGTTGGAGTCCAGCCCGATAGCGGAGAACTTGATCCCCAACGCCTGCGCAAAGCCGAAGACCAGGGAAGAGAGCATGCCGCCCAGGCACTCACCGCCGCCCATCGCCTGTGCGGCAAGGGCGATAAAACCGCGTCCCGCGACCATATCCAGCGACCAGCCCTGGGCATACGCCATGGACATGAAGGCGCCGCCGAATCCGCTCATCAGCCCGGAAAATCCGATGGCTATGTACTTGATGTTCAGTACGGAAACACCGACGGAAGAAGCCGCGTTCGGGTTTTCACCGACTGCCCGGATGTTCAGGCCCAGCGGGGTCTTGTAGAGCAGGATAGAAGTCAGCAGGCAGAAGAGGAACGCCAGATAGGTCAGCAGGTTGTGTCCGGAGATCACTTTCCCGATGAAAGGAATGGAGCTGATCAGCGGGATGTTGATGTCGGGAATGCACAGCGCCTTGGTGATGAGTCCGGTGGTGGATGCCATGGATTTTCCCTGCGTGAGGTTGGTGATCACCTTGCAGAGGAAAAGGGTACCGCCCGAGCCCATCATGTTGATGGCAATGCCGACGAGAATGATATCGGTTTTCAGCTTGAAAGCGAAAAAGCCCATCAGCAGCGACATCAGCACACCGGTGAGCAATGCGGCAAGCAGCCCCCAGAACCAGCTTTTGGCATAATAACTGACCAGAGAACCGGAAAGAGCCGCAAACATCATCAGCCCTTCAAGACCGATATTGGCAAACCCTGCCTTTTCCACGACAATGGCAGCGAGCGTCGCGAAAATGATCGGAGCGGAAATACGGATGATCGACCAGAAAAATTCCGGCGTTAAAAGCATTGACAAAAAGTTGCTCATGATTTTATCCCTCCTGTGCCTTCATTGCATTTTGACGGGCGATCTCTTCCTGAGCGGTCTGTACCACCAGCTTTTGTTTGTAGCCGGAGAGGAACTGTTCGGCTGCAAAGAACAGGAAGATGACACCCTGGACGATGTCGATCAGCTGTGCGGGAACTTTGGCGTAGGTCGCCATCAGGTCGCAGCCTTTGGAGAGGTAAGCCATAAAAAAGGCTGCCAGCGGAACCATGTAGGGATTGTTCCCTGCAAGGATGGCGATGGTGATGCCCGTCCAGCCGTAGCCCGGGAGGGCGCTCCAGGAGAAGGTGTTGTACCGGCCGAGCATTTCAATACCGCCGCCGGCTCCGGCGAGGAACCCGCCGACTACCTGCGAGAGGATAACGGTGCCGGCTACGTTCATGCCGGAGTATTTGGAAAAATCCTGGTTGATGCCGATCATGCGGATCGCATACCCCCAGCGGGAACGGTACATGAACAGTCCGCAGAGGATCACTGCGATCAGCGCGATCACAAAGCCCCAGGTCAGTTTGGAGCCACTGAAAATTTTGTTGTCGACGATCGGTGCGATCGCGGCTGTTTCCCGGAAGGGATAGGACATGATCTGTCCTTTGGATTTGTCGGCGAGATACGTGTTCATCAGGAACTTGATGACGTACATGATGATATAGTTCAGCATCAGGGAACAAACCATTTCACTCACGTTCAGCTTTGCTTTCAGGATGGCGGGCAGCAGCATTACAACTGCCACGACCGCTCCGCCGATCAGCACTGCAACCACCGGATGCAGTCCGGCAGGAAGCGGGAGGTAAATGGCTGCCATGGCGGAGGCAAATGCGCCGAGCATGATGCCGCCTTCTGCACCCATATTGAACTGATTGGCTGCAAACATCACACAAACCGAAAGGCCGGTGAAAATGGTCGGGATCATCGCTGCCAGAATTTCCGTAAAGCGTTTGGCTTCAAAGGAAGTTCCCTTTTTGGCGCTCATACGGAACAGCGGACCGATCAGCATCTGTTTCAATGCTTCTTTGGTAGCATCCATCTTTTCGCCAAAGCTGCTCCCGCCGGCGCTGATGAAGATCAGCAGTGCGGCCACCAGCAGCGCGATACTGATCGCCACAAGGGTCCGGATCAGGGTAAATCGAAGCTGTCTTCTTTTAGTCATGGCATACCCTCCTTACTTCTTCCTTGCTTTGGTGTTTCAGACCGAGCATATATTCACCCATAATGTCATCCGTCAGGTTGGATGTATCGTCAAAATAAGCGGCGATCTGTCCGTTGTGCATGACGATCAAACTGTCGGAGAGCTCCATCACCTCGTTCAGGTCTGCGGAAACCAGCAGCACCGCGATTCCCGAGCGGGAGAGTTCCACCAGCTTTTTGCGGATGAATTCCGTCGCACCGACGTCGATCCCGCGGGTAGGCTGGTCTGCCAGGATCAGCGCCGGGTCATTGGAGAACTCACGGGCGACGACGACTTTCTGGATGTTGCCGCCGGAAAGCATCCCCACATGCTGTGCCCGGGATTTGCAGAGTACCGTAAATTCTTTGATAAGCCGGTCGGCTTCTTCATGGATCGCTTTCATGTTGAACAGCGGACCGTTGTTGAAGCGTTTTTCTCCGGCACGGTCGGAGATCACATTCTCCTCAATAGAAGCGCTGGATGCGATGCCGTAAAGCATTCGGTCTTCCGGAACCAGGGAAACACCCAGATCACGGATCTTTTGCTGCGGCATGCCGAGAATGCTCGTCCCGTTGACGGTGACGGTACCGGAGTTCGGTGTGTTGAAGTTGAAGAGCATGTCCACCAGCTCTTTCTGGCCGTTCCCTTCCACGCCGGCGATCCCGAGGATCTCCCCCGCACGGACGTCAAAGGAGATCTTGTCCAGCATCTTTTTGCCCCACTCATTGACGTATTCCAGGTCGCGGACCTTCAGGATGGTCTGCTGCGGGACAGCCTTGTCCTTCTGGACGGTCAGCACCACGTCGCGTCCCACCATCAGGCGGGAGATTTCCTCTTTGGTTACGTCCTTCGTGTTGTAGACACCCATCGAACGGCCGTTCCGCATGATCGTCAGCCGGTCGGTGATCTCCATGATCTCGTTGAGCTTGTGGGAAATGAAGACGATGGTGTAGCCCTGATTCTTCAGATTCTTCAGCTCGACGAACAGTTCTGCCGTCTCCTGTGAGGTCAGCACGGCTGTCGGTTCGTCCATGATCAGGATCTTTGCTCCGCGCACCAGCGCTTTCAGGATTTCCACCTTCTGCTTCATGCCAACCGGAATATCCATTACCTTCGCTTCCGGTTCCACATGAAGATTGAATTTTTCGGCATATTCTTTGGTGATTTCGATGGCTTTGGCCTTGTCAATGAAGGCGCCGGATTTGGTCGGCACCATTCCGAGCACCATGTTTTCCGCCACCGAAAGGCTCGGCACCAGCATGAAATGCTGATGGACCATCCCGATCCCGTGGGCAATGGCAACTGACGGCGAGCTGAGGTTCAGCGTTTCACCGTTGACGACGATCTCCCCGCTGGTGGGCTGCTCCAGCCCGAAGAGCATCTTCATCAGGGTGCTTTTGCCCGCCCCGTTTTCGCCCATCAGCGCGTGGATTTCCCCTCTGCGGAGGTTGAAATCGACACCCTGATTGGCCGCAACGCCATTGGGATAAACTTTTGTGATTTTCTTCATTTGGACGACGAACTCGTCCTTCGTACCGGGTATTCCATCTGGCATGATCAAACTCCTCCCGTTTCTGTCAGCGATTCTGTTTTGAGAGCGCATCGGGACGGTTTTCCTGCTGCCGCGCAGCCGGCACCGGAGAACTGTCCTTGTGTGCGTTTTTTCCTTGTACAGAATCCTTCCGCTTATACGAACATGAGGAGGTTCCGGAGAGCCTCCTCATGAGATTTACGATTACTCTTAAGACGACAGACCGAAAAGATTACGGGCGAACAGAGTCGCGGAGAACGACAACGTCCACTGCATCTTCACCGATCGCGGTATCAACAACGATATCGCCGTTCAGAACAGCTTCTTCAGCAGCCGCAACGGCAGCCTTGGTGAGGTCGGAAGCATAGGTGTCGAAGTTCTTGTCGGTGACGATTCCGACGCCGCCTTCAGCCAGACCGAGGGAAACTTCGGTGCCCCAGTATTCATTGCCTTCGTCCAGTTCATCGAAGACCCAAACCAGGGAGTTGCCGATGTTCTTCAGACCGGAGGTCAGGGTCAGGGCAGCCAGATCCGGGCTCAGGGTCAGTTCCTGATCGGAGTCAACGCCGATGAACCAGGCTTTGCCGGTTTCCAGAGCAGCTTCAGCAGCGCCGTTGCCGGCGTTACCCGCAACACCCCAGATGATGTCGCAGTTGTTGTCGTTGATCATGGAAAGGCCGTATTCCTTCGCGATGGCGGTATCGACATAGTCGTTGGTGTAGCGGGTGTCGACCTTGATGTCCGGGTTGATGGACAGAGCGCCTTCAATGAAGCCGGTGAGGAAGTCATTGATGACCGGGGAGTCCACACCACCGACGAAACCGACGACTGCGTCTTCGTTTATCATATCCAGGGAAGTGTCAGAGGTCATGCATGCGGCATAAACACCGACGAGGTAGCCCATGTCGTTCTGCTTGTAGGTCAGGTTCAGAACGTTGTCATTTTCACCGACATAGGTGTTGTCATCGAAGATGATATATTTCTGATCCGGATAAGCGGTGGCAACTTCCTTCAGATAATCAGGCATCTGGTAGGTACCGCAGATGATCACATCATATTCTTCGGATTCGGAGACATCGTAGAGGGTGGAGAGCCAGGTCGGCTGATCTTCATCGGTACCGCCCATTTCGATGGTAACGTATTCGATGCGGCCGGCTTCTTCCAGCGCTTCCAGACCGGATTCGGCGGAATCGAAGAAGGACTTGTCGCCCAGGTTGCCGTTCACGAGGTAGGCAACATTATATGTGTCAGCGAAAGCAACAGCTGACAGGGTGAGGATCATGGCAACAGCCAAAATCATTGCAAAAACTTTTTTCATACTTTTTTCCTCCATAAAGAATTAAACGTCAGACAACATACTTGTCTGAATAACAATAATATCTCAAATTTCCGTGGATGTCAATAATCCGTTTGTCAGTGAATTTAAGATATTTGTCAAGAGTTGGAAAATAGGAAATAGGAAATAGTAGGGAGTAAGTAGTAAATAGTAGGGAGTAAGGAGTAAATAGTAAGGATTATGTAGTAAGTAATAAGTAGTAAGTAGTACGATTTCAATAGATTCCTAACACCTAATACCTATTCTTTACTCCTTACTCCTTACTCTTCACTCTTCACTCTTTACTCTTTACTCTTTACTCTTTACTCCTTACTCCTTACTATTTATTCTTTGCTCCTTAATGAAATTTCCCCTGCGAGCCAGGTTTTCCGTTCCCCCGCACCATCCACTGTGATCAGGCTGCCGTCCGGGGCGATGCCCGTCACCTTGCTCAGCTCGCTGCTGCCGTCGGGACGAACCAGCCGGACAGTCTCACCTTTGTAAGCCAGTGCCTTTTCCCAGCGTTCAAAGAAAGCAGGGCTGCCGAGCTGCGGGCGCAGACGGATGAGCTGAGTCAAAAAAACGCGGATCCACTCTGTCTGTGGGATGATGGTCCCGGTTTCGTCTTCGACAGAAGAGGCGGGGTAGGTAATGTCGGAAATTTCGGGAGCGGAGCCGTGGTAGAGATTGGCGCCCACGCCCAGGATCAGCGCGTTGAGCTTGCCGCCCTCCCATTGAGTTTCGCATAGGATTCCGGCAATCTTCCGGCGGTTCAGCAGCACATCATTGGGCCATTTGATCTCGCTTTTGATGTTCCGGTACTCCTGCAATGCTTCATGCAGCGCGAGACCTGTCAGCGGGGAAAACAGGTTGAGATGTTCCATTTCCGTTTCCGTGGGACGGATGATCACTGTCATCGGCACCGATGCGCCCGGCACCGTGATCCATCTCCGCTGCATCCGTCCGCGCCCTTTGGTCTGTTCAAAGGCGGTGATGACGGTCATGTCCGGCGCACCGGCTGCGGCACGTTCAAACCCGAAGTCGTTGGTGGAGCCGATGGCGTCGAAGCAGTGAATTTCACCGACCGGCAGTCCGTTCAATGCCTTTGCTAATTCTTCCTGTGTCAGTTTTTCCATAGGTTATTGAAGAATAGTCCCTCTTTAAACCCAAAAGCTGCCGCGCGGACAGCTTTTGACAATTTTCGGCAACAACCGGCGCTTATTTCGCGGGGGGTTCCATGCCTTCATGCAGTTCGGTACGGCCGATGCGATAGATCTTGGTACCGCATTCCGGGCAGGTGCCGAAAACGACAGCAGAGCCGCGCTTGTTGAAACCAGCGGTGGGATTCTGGATCTCACGCTTTGCCTTACATTTTACACAATATCCTTCCATTATTACCTCCAGGTTTTATTGTTTTTATCCAAAGCATTCATGCTTTTTGTCTGAAATGACCATATTTATCTGTTTTGGCCACCTCACATAATATGAGTATACACAATGTTTCTAAAAAATCAAGGGCTCTGGAGTAATTCTGAGGAAAAACAGCCCAAACATATGACGTATATCATGATTAATCAAAAAAAATGGCTTCCGAAGAAGCCATTTTTGTCAGAGGATCGTGACATTGCTCGCCTGAAGGCCTTTCGGACCGCGTTCAACGTTGAATTCAACTTCCTGCCCCTCTTTCAGTGTGCGGAAACCGTTTGCCTGAATAGCGGTATAGTGAACAAAAATATCTTCACCTTCGGGCTGTGAAAGAAAACCATAGCCTTTTGACTCGTTGAACCACTTAACTGTACCTTTTACTGTTTCACTCATTGTGTACCTTCTCCTGATTTTTTATCCCTTATGAGGATATCTGTGTGTTGACCGCTGCAACGATGCCTAAAGAACCACCCGCATTTTTGTTCAGCGATTTGTTTTCAGCACAATAGTTATTTATATCACAAAACAAAAAAAAAGGTCATAAAAAGTACAATGTCATTAATAAAATTTTCACAAAATTTTCAAATTGTGACAATTTTTCATGACTTTCATAATTTTACACAGTTGTTCAGAAACAGGTGACGCATCACAGAATACAGCCCTTGCGTGCCGGTTACACGGCAGCGCAAGACCAGTCTCCGTGTGCTCTGCCTCTTTGGAACACAATTACCCGGCGCTTTCTCTGGTAAAATAAATCCAGGAGTGGTAGATGTCATGACAGAAAGGGTGAGCAGAACTTTATTTCAGGAATTGGCAAAAACCGGAGCGCTGAACATCTCTTCGGAGGAGGGCGAAATGCTCCGGACCGGGCTGAATGAACAGCTGGAGGTGATCGGACAGCTGGAGGCGATCCCGCTGGACAGGGACCTTCCGCCGGTGATCCATGGGAATCCTTATCCACCGGAGGTCCGCTGTGAATTGCGCGAAGATGAGTGGAAACCCTTCGCAGCTCCGGCTGAGATCATTGCACAGGTTCCCCTTTCCCGGGATGGATATATCGTCTCTCCGGACACTGTCAGTGAGAAATTAGAAACGAGGGATGAGAAATGAGGAATGGCCGGCTGACAGTTCCGTTTCTCCGGCAGCCGGTCCCAATCCTCCGGTATCTATTATGAATTTGACTGACTTATCCGCGCTTGAACAGGCGAAGCTGGTGCGTACAAAGCAGATCGGGGCTGAAGAGCTCCTGGAGCTCACGCTGGAGCATGTGGAACAGACCGAAGGGACTGTCCATGCCTTCATCACGGTTTGTGAAAAGGAAGCCCGAAAGAAGGCCCGGGATGTGGACCGGCGCATCGCCGCCGGAGAGGAAGTGGGGCCGCTGGCAGGTGTCCCCTACTCCGCCAAAGATGTGTTCTGTACCCGCGGCATTCAAACTACAGCCGGATCCCGGATCCTTTCCGGCTGGCTCCCTCCTTATAATGCCGCGGCCATTGAACGGCTGAATGCGGCGGACGCGGTTTTGATCGGGAAGACCAACTGCGATGAGTTTGCCATGGGCGGGACCAACGAAACCAGCGCATTTCAGCCGTGTCCGCGGAATCCCCATGATCCGGAACGTGTTGCCGGAGGTTCTTCCGGTGGCTCGGCTGCGGCTGTGGCTGTCGGTGCGGGAGCCTTTTCTTTGGGTACCGATACCGGCGGATCGATCAGGGAACCGGCTGCCTTTTGCGGTGTGGTGGGGCTGAAACCAACCTACGGACGGGTCTCGCGCTGGGGTGTGGCTGCTTTTGCCTCCTCCATGGATACCATCGGACCGCTCACCCGTTCCGTGAAGGATGCCGCGCTGCTTATGAATATTCTCTCGGGATTTGACCCCCGGGACAATGTGACGGTACGGGTCCCTGTACCGGATCACCTTTCAGAGCTTGAAAAAGGTGTCAAAGGAATGCGTATAGGCATCTCTCCGGATCTGATGAATTTGAGAGGTGTCAGGTGTCAGGTGTCAGATTTCAGGGATCAGGTTTCGGATCATGGATTTGATTATGAGAAGATCGAAATCGATCCGGAAATCACAGCAGCCGTTGAACGTGTCGCCGGAATTCTGGAAAAAGCCGGCGCGGAGATCGTGAGCGATGTGCCGATGCCGAACACCCAATATTCCGTTCCTGCCTATTTTGTCATCTCCCGTATTGAGGCCTATTCCAATCTGCAGCGTTATGACGGGCTGAAATACGGCCGGGCTTCGCAAAATGGACAGAAGGATATGTATGAGTTTTTTGCTGATTCCCGGCAGGAGGGTTTCGGCAGGGAAGTCAAGCTGCGGATCCTTTCCGGGCTTTACCTGAGCCAAAAGGAATTTTATGAAAAATATTACCTGCGTGCCCAGCGGGCGCGTGCACTGATCCGCAGTGACTATGACCGGGCCTTCGATCCGCAGGGTCCGTACCGTTTGGACGTGCTGCTGACGCCTTCAACACCAGTCACAGCCTTCCGTTTTGACAGGCAGGGCGTTGATCCGCTGCAGGTTCGCTATGCCGATCAGTTCACCGCTCCCATGAACTTCGCCGGCACGCCCGGCATTTCCTTCCCTGTCGGAAAGGATAAAAACGGGCTGCCGATCGGCGTGCAGGCTGCGGGTTACGATTATTGTGAATCAAAGATCCTGCGGGCGGCTTATGCGGCGGAACAGGAGATGGCATGACAGAATATATCGCCACCATCGGTCTGGAGACCCATATTCAGCTGAACACAAGGACCAAAGCCTTCTGCTCTTGCCGGGCGGATTCCCGGGACGATCTGCCGAATACAAACATTTGTCCCGTCTGCACCGGTCAGCCGGGTGCGCTTCCTTCTCCCAATGCGGAAATGGTGCGCAAGGCGCTCCGCCTTTGTCTGGCGATGCATGCCGACATCAACCCCGTCTCGTACTTTGACCGGAAAAACTATCTCTATGCGGATATGCCGGGCGGCTACCAGGTGACACAGAATTATCAGCCCATCGGGGTCGGCGGCTGGCTGGATGTGGATATGGAGGACGGGCGGACTGTCCGCATTCATATCGATAATCTCCATATGGAAGAGGACGCCGGGAAGACCCGCAATGAGGACGGGGTGCGTCTGATCGACTTCAATCGTGCCGGAGTTCCGCTGGTTGAGATGGTCACACAGCCGGATCTGCACTCGGCAGATGAGGCGGCAGTGTACCTGATGCGGCTGCGTCAGCTGGTGCGCTGGATCGATGTCTCGGAGGGTGACATGGAAAAAGCCCAGCTGCGCTGTGATGTCAACGTTTCCGTCGCCCCGGCCGGAGCAGACCGTCCCGGAAAAAAATGTGAGATCAAAAATGTCAACTCCATCGAGGCAGTCCGCAGGGCGGTCAACGCGGAGATCAAACGGCAGACAGGCGAACTGGAAGCGGGCCGTCCCGTGGAACAGTGGACCATCGAATGGGATGATGAGGCGCGGGAACTGCGGAAGATGCGTTCCAAGGAAAACGCTGTGGATTACCGCTTTTTCCGGGAGCCGAACCTGATGCCGGTGGTGGTGAGTGAGGAGATGATCCGAAAGGTGCGTGCGGAGATGCCTGAGCTGCCCCGTGAAAGGAAGCTGCGTTTCATCTCGCAATACGGACTTCCCGCCTATGATGCCGGGCTGCTCACAGCGGAGCGGGAGACCGCGGATTATTTTGAAGAAACATTGAAAGTATATGACGGGGATCCGAAACGTGTCTCCAACTGGATGATGAATGAGATCCTCCGCCTGATGCATGACCTCGGTATTTCCGCGGGAGCTTTGAAGGTACGTCCCGCGGATCTGGCGGAGATCATCCGCCTGGTCGAGGGCAGAACGGTGACCATGGCGACCGGGAAACAGCTGATCGATCTGGTCCAGGAAAGCGGAAAAAGCCCGGCGGAGATCGTCAATGAGAAAGGCCTTGCAATGGTCAGTGATGATGCCGCGCTCCGTGAGATCTGTGAGAAAATAGTGGAGGCTCACCCGAAGGAGGTCGCTGCCTACCTTGCCGGTAAGGAAACGCTGCTGGGCTGGTTCACCGGTCAGGTGATGCGGGAGACAAAGGGCAAGGCGGATGCAAAACGGGCAGGAGAAATATTCAAAAGAATTATGAATTACGAATTAGAAGGAGTGCATAATGAAAGATTATGATGTGATCGTGATCGGGGCGGGGCCCGGTGGATATACCGCGGCATTGCAGACCGCAAAGAATGGGCTGAAAACAGCGGTGATCGAAAGGGACAGCCTGGGCGGGGTATGCCTGAATGTGGGCTGCATTCCATCCAAATCTCTGCTGAAGAACGCGGAACTGGCCCGCACGCTGCGCAAAGACAGCAAGACCTTCGGGATCTCCTGTGACAATCTGAACCTTGATTATGCGGCCGCGGTGCAGCGCTCCCGCAAGGTCTCCAAACGTCTGAACCAGGGCGTGGCTTTCCTGCTGAAAAATGCCGGGGTGGATGTGTATTTCGGCACAGCAGCCTTCACGGATGCTCACAGCCTGCATGTCAGCCTGAATGACGGCAGCGAAGATGACTTCCACGCGGAAAACATCATCATTGCCTGCGGGACAAAACCGGTGGAGATCCCCGGAATGGAACCGGACGGAGAAAAGATCCTGAATTACCGCCAGGCGATCCTGCACCAAACATTGCCGGACCGGGTTGTGATCATCGGGGGCGGCGCCATCGGAGTGGAATTCGCCACCGTCTGGAACGGCTACGGCGCCGCTGTGACCATTGTGGAAATGCAGTCCCATCTGCTGCCGAATGAAGACGCGGAGGCAGGCGCGGAGCTGGAACGGTCCTTCAAAAAACAGGGGATCAAGATCAAAACCGGGACAGCGCTTTGCGGTGTTGACAAAACAGCGGACGGCGTTGTTGTCCATCTTAAGCAGGACGATGCGGAAAGCGCCGTTGAGGCGGATCAGGTGGTGATCGTGGTGGGCTTTCGCTCCAATGCTCCGGAACTGAGCCTGGACAAAGCCGGGGTCGCCATGACTGCCCGCGGCTGGATCGAAGCTGATGACATGTGCCGGACGTCTGTCCCCGGGGTCTATGCCATCGGTGATGCAGCCGGAAAGGTGCTGCTGGCCCATGCCGCCGAAGCCATGGGGAGAATGGTCGGGGATCTGATCGCAGGAAAAGGCCCGAAACCTCTGCGTTATGACCTGATGCCCCATGCGACCTATTCCCATCCTCAGGTTGCTTCCTTCGGCTATACTGAAGAATCCGCAAAAGCTGCCGGTGTGGACTATAAGGTCGGCAAGGCCGGCTTTATCGCCAACGGAAAGGCGCTGGGCCTGGGGGAGAATGAGGGCTGGGTGAAGCTGCTATGTGATGCGCAGACGGATGCCATCATCGGTGCGGTGATGGTGGGCCCCGAGGTCAGTGAACTGCTCCCGGAACTCTCTCTTGCAGCGGCTCACGGACTGACTGCCGGTGACATCGCCCGCAATGTCCACGCCCATCCCACCCTTTCCGAGGTGATCATGGAAGCGGCAGGAGAAATATGAAATAAGAAATAAGAAATAAGAAAGGGCGCTTCTCAATTATGTACACATGGCACCTGTTACGAAACTTTGAAAAGTTATGAATCAACAAAAATACCGCCGAATTCCCGACGGTATTTTCATTTTTGGTAAATTTCTTATTTCTTATTTCTTATCTCTTATTTTATTGTGAATTCCGGTGTGCCCATGGCGCCGACAGCAACTTCATATTTATCGAAGGCGATCACCAGTTCTCCGTCCGCGTTCAGGTACCAGTGATGGTAGGCAGGCACATTGCCAAACGCGGCGTACAGCGTGTCACCGTCGGTGAAATACATGCCGCTGTTGGCTTTGTTGGCAGCATTCATTTCATCCAGGATCTGGTCATAGACTTTTTGTAGTTGATCTTCCGGAACCACGTCCTCCCAGCGGACAGGCATCCCGGTGTTTTTGTCCAGGGTCCAGAATTCACTCGAGGTCATGGAAGAACCGGCTGCGAAGAAGGCAACGGTTTTGAAGACGAAATAATCGTCGCTGTCAGCAAGGATCTCATAGCCGTATTCATAACCGAAATGAGGACCGTCCTCTCCCACCATGTTTTCTTCAGCGCTGGCAACGGCCAACTCATATTCCTTTTGGATGCCGGAGGCAACTTCGGCAAAATGGGCGTTCATGGCTTCTTCTGTCTGTTTGTCAGCCAGGCCGGCGACCACGGGGACGTTGATTTTGAGGTACCAGTTCACGTCAGCATCTTCGATGGTGTCACCGACATACAGGTCAAAGGAATATTTCTCATCTTTGATCAGCACAGCCTTGTCTCCGGTGATCTCAAATTGTATTTCACCGTAGGCGCCCGGAGCGATCTCGTATTTGTCGAAGGTGATCACCAGATTTCCGGCTTCATTTACATACCAGTGATGAAATTCTTCGATATAAGAGAAGGCAATATCGAAGTTCTCATCATCCAGCCAGAAAACCTCTTCATCTTTGCTTTCATTTTCCTGCTCCATGGCATCAAGGATCATGGCTTTGATCTCAGTCAGCCGTTCCTTGTCAGCCAGGTCACTGAGCTCCATCACCTTTCCGCTGTGTTTGTCCAGTGTCCAGTATTCATTGACGGACATGGAAGAGCCGGCGGCATAAAAGATCTGGGTCTTGAAAACAAAATGATCCGCACTGTCGGTTACGGTATCATAGGTATACTCATACCCAAAGTGGGGCATTTCTTCCCCTTCAAAGTTTTCCTCGAAATAGCTTTTGTCCGCCTCATACTCTTTACTGACGCTGTCGGCCACAGAACGGAAATATTCATTCAATTTTGCCTGCTCTTCTTCATTGGCCATGCCGCTGAGCTGAGGAGCGGAGAGGTTGAGATAGAAGGATTCCGAATTTTCGATTCTGGAAAAGCCCTGCGACAATTCAAAATGATGATCGGTATTGGTCTCATCCGCGCTGACAGCAGCGCTGAAGGCAAGCATCAGGACAAAAAGGAATGATCCAAATAATATACTTTTTTTCATATAACTCCTTTTCAGCCGGAAACAAATCCGGGCTGGGTTAATTATACCTGAGGATTTGGAAATCGATCATTAATGAAGAATGAAGAATGAAGAATTGAGAATGGGATCAGAGGCTCCGCCCCCTGACCACAGATCACTGACCACTGACCACAGACCACAGATCACTGACCACTGGCCACTGGCCACTGGCCACTGATCATCTCACATAGATGGCGCGGTTGCCGAGCGCACCCCAGGAAAGCAGGAAGGTCTTCCAGTCACGGACATAGCGCAGTGCGCCGTCCTGGATGGTGACCCCGTTCTCGTCATAGCCGATCACGACCACAGTGTGCTGGTAGGGAACCACGTAGGTCGTATGTCCGGTGGATGCGGCGGTGTAAGGAACGGCATAGCCGATCTCAACGTTCCCGACGACCCAGACCATCACCGGTTTTCCTGCGGAGATCTGGGCTTTGAGCGCTTCTTCGGTATAGGCATAGGCCCCGACCGCGTTCAACCCGTACTGGCGGAGCAGCGCGGCAACCGGTTCCTGATACACACCGTAGGAAGCGGGAGGAATGTGACCTCTGGCGTCGGTCCAGCTGCCGACGAAGCCTTCGTTCGGGTCGTCGGATTTCGGCAGATAGTAAAGGAATTCATCGGAACTGATGTTTACCCCGAAATACGCGGCCAGGTCCACTGCCGAACGGGTCTCACAGTCCAGGTTATAGGTCTGTGGATAACCGACAAAACCGCTGACATAAGCGGAGGGCTGGATGTTCTGGCTGCCGTTCCAGTTGGAAAAGTCATCATACGGACTGTCCTGCACCTGATAAAACCACTGGTCGCTGTTGGCGTCGTTCTGGTTCCAGCTGCCGTTTCCCCAGCCGTCGAGCTGCTGTTGATAAACCGGCACCGGGACATAGTCGGCGGACCCGTAATTGGTCTGCGGTTCGGGCGTAGGTACCCCGAAGCTGATGGTGTTGGTCTGGCCGGCCCATTCATAAGTGATGGGCTCCTGGTAGCCGTAATTGTAATAATCTTGCTGCGGGGTGCTTCCCCAGCTGTACCACTCACTGTCCACACCCTGAAGAAAGACGCTCCAGTCAAAATCATCGGGAATCATGGTATCCTGTGCGAAAGCGGGGATCGCTGCTGAAAGAACCAGCAGCGAAAGAAAGAGTACTTTAGTAATAATAGCCGTAGCCGTATTGTTGTTGTCCATAGCCTGTCTCCTCCTGTGTTTCATCGACGGTATGATAGGGGTCGACATAAATTTCGATATAAATGTCGTCTCCAAAGGGATCCCCCTTTGCGTCATAAGCCTGCCAGCCACTGTAGTAGCTGCCTGCGGTCTGCGGTGCGGTGAAAATCACGGTGACTTCTCCTTCTTCACCGGGTTCCAGCGCGGGCAGGGACTGCCTGCTGTCGGCTTCCATCGCACTGCCGTCGATATACCGCAATGAATACTTGTCACTCCAGGCGCAGTCGCCGTCATTCCGGACAGACCAGGTTTTGACGATCTCATCTCCGGGGACAAAAATGCTCCCGTCCGGGACAGTCACGTCATCCAGATAAGTGAGGTAGGAATTGCAGTTAATATCAGCCGCTGTCGGCATGGGGGTGATGGGGTTTACAGTCGGAGTGTTGACAACAGTGGCTACCAGTGTCGGAGGAATATAGGACTCAAATTCAACGCCTTTGAATTGAGAACGCCTGCATCCGCATAAAAATAAACTGAAACTGCATAAAAGCAGCGCTGTTGTCTTTCTCATCTCTCCTGTCTCCACTTTATAGAGGTGCAAGAAGAGTGCCAAAGTGAAGACATTAGACAATAGACATTAGACTTAAGACTTTAGGGAACCTCTAAAAACTAACGGGCGGGGGTATGGGGGCTGCATAGTATAGCCTGCTCCGTAAGGTACGGGCTGTCGCCCGGTTTATATGCGGAGCAGGAGCTTCGCCCCACTCAAACCATGGCGCGGGAAGGCTATTTCCCGAGTAAAAATCAATTAGATTCCCGCGCCATAACGATTGAACTGTGAATGAGGATATAAGTTTAAGAGTTTTTAGAGGTTCCCTTAAAGAAAACAGGTGCCGGGAAGCACCTGTTTCGAAAAAAATTTTGCTCATTGCCACTGATCGGAAGGATCAGAAATCATCATCATCATCATCTTCTTCTTCGTCGTCATCATCATCACTCAGTTCAAGATAGATGGGGCCTTTGCCGGTTGGTTTAAATCCGACATTATTATTGGTTTCTTCGTCATTATCATCGTCGTCATCTTCGGCTTTGAACTGAAGGATCGGTGTCTCGGCATCCTTTGCAAACTCCCGGACCTTTTCTTCGATCTCAGCGCACAGTTCTGGGTTCGTGTTCAGGAAATCAATAGCTTTGTCCCGACCCTGTCCGAGTTTGAGATCCTGATAGGAATAAAAGGCTCCGCGTTTCTTGACAATGTCAAGCTCGGCTGCCATATCGAGAATTTCAGCTGTTTTGTTAATGCCCTGGTCATGCATCAGGTCAAATTCCGCCACGGCAAAGGGCGGCGCAACCTTGTTTTTCACGACCCGGACCCGGGTGTGCCCGCCAATGATCTCGCCATTCTTCTTGATAGAGTTGACCCGGCGCACATCCATACGGATGGAGGCATAAAACTTCATCGCCAGGCCGCCGGTGGTTGTTTCCGGATTTCCAAATACGATCCCGATTTTTTGACGCAGCTGGTTTGTGAAGATGACAGCGGTCTTTGTCTGGTTGATGATGCCGGAGAGCTTGCGCATGGCCTGGGAGATCAGACGGGCCTGCATCCCCATCGATGCGTCTCCCATGGAGCCTTCGATTTCCGCCCGTGGGACCAGCGCGGCCACGGAGTCAACGATGATGACGTCAACAGCGCCGGAACGGACCAGTGTTTCACAAATCTCCAGCGCCTGTTCACCGGTATCCGGCTGGGAGACCAGCAGCTCGTTGATATCGACGCCGATTTTTTGCGCATAGATCGGGTCAAGTGCGTGTTCCATGTCGATGAAAGCAGCGGTACCGCCCAGCTTTTGCGCTTCCGCAACGACATGCAGGCAGATAGTTGTTTTCCCGGAGGATTCCGGACCGTAAATTTCGGTGATCCGTCCCCGCGGGATACCGCCGACACCCAGTGCCAGGTCCAGTCCCAGGGAACCGGTGGAGATCACTTCTATTTCCATTTGTTTTGCTTCGCCGAGCTTCATGATGGAACCTTCGCCGTAACGTTTTGAGATATCAGTCAATGCCTTTTTCAGCATCATCTTTCGGGCTTCCGGATCGATTTCGGTTACCGGGGAAAGGGGTTCGGTTGGTTTTGTCTTTTTTGCCATGTTGGTTTACTCCGTTACTTTCATAAAACTTTTTTCAAATGCTGCTTAAGCATAGCATGGAAATGAAAAAAAAGCAAGATATTAGAACATATTTACTCACATAAAAAGAATTTCTTGTTTATTGTAATATTTCGTTATTGTCCCGAAATATCAACGGTATAATGATTATGGACACATCTAAAAACTAAAGGGCGGGGGTATGGGGGCGGCAGTTATTGCCTGCTCCGTAAGGTACGGGCTGACGCCCGATTTATATTCGGAGCAGGAGCTTCGCCCCACGGAAACCTCCCGAGGAGATTCAGAGAATTTATTCTCTGAATCTCCTCGGGACAGAGAAAAATTGGAGTTTTTAGAGGTGCCCATAAATAAGGAAAAGGAGGCGTTCGTGACTGATTACTTTCTAAGCAGCTCATATCAAATTGATGACTGCAGATGTTTGCGGGCGTTTCCGGTATTCTTTTAACGAAAGCTGGACGATCCGCATATTTACGGTCATCTCTGAATAAGTGATGACCTTTTTCTTTAAATACAAATATGAGGAGGTGCAGCGATGACCTTCACCCTTGATTTTAAAAACAGGAGCGCGGCAAAGGAAGCCGCTGAACGGGAAAAGACTGCGAAGATGATGAAAAAACTGGCCCGGACTGCCGGTTATGATGCATCTACGCTTTATGCGATCTATTCTTCATCTGAGCATGGGATGGATCGGGAAGCGGTGGAAGATTCCCGCGATGAATATGGAAGGAACCATGTGGACCGCGGGAAGAAGGTTTCAGTCTTCAAACGGGTCTGGGACTCCTTTGTCAATCCTTTTACCCTGGTTCTGATGGGCCTTGCGGTAGTTTCCGCTTTTACGGATATCATTTTTGCCGCTCCCGGTGAAAAGAATTATGCGACAGTGATCATCATTACGACCATGGTGATGATCAGCGGAGTGCTGCGTTTTGTGCAGGAGACCCGCAGCGGCGACGCGGCGGAAAAACTGCTGGACATGATCACCAACACCGCCTGTGTGGAACGTATCGAGGACGGGAAAAAAGAGATCCCGATTGACGAGATCGTCTGCGGCGATATCATCTGGCTCAGTGCGGGGGACATGATCCCTGCGGATGTACGCATCCTGCAGGCAAAGGACCTTTTCATTGCCCAGGCTTCCCTGACCGGGGAAAGTGAACCGGTGGAAAAGTTCGCGGAATGTGAAAACCCGAAAGCTCCGCTGACGGAACTTACCAACATGGCATTTATGGGTACCACAGTCATCAGCGGCAGCGCCAGGGCGATCGTTGTTGCGGTCGGCAACCATACGGTTCTGGGCGGAATGACGAAGGAAATGGACACGAAACCGGTAGAAACCAGCTTTGATAAGGGCGTGAATGCGGTTTCCTGGATCCTGATCCGCTTTATGCTGGTCATGGTCCCCATTGTGCTCTTTGTCAACGGCTTTACCAAAGGGGACTGGATGCACGCAGTGCTGTTTGCCCTGTCCATCGCGGTGGGGCTGACGCCGGAAATGCTGCCGATGATCGTGACTACTGCGCTGTCAAGAGGCTCGGTAGCCATGAGCAGGAAAAAGGTCGTCATCAAAAACCTGAATGCGATCCAGAATTTCGGCTCTATCGATATCCTCTGTACGGATAAGACCGGAACGCTGACACAGGACAGGGTCGTTCTGGAACTTCATCTGGATCTGCACGGAAATGAGGACGAACGTGTCCTGCGGCATGCCTATCTGAACAGTTATTTTCAGACCGGACTGAAGAACCTGATCGATATTGCCATCATCGAAAAACAGGACGAGTTGGGTTCGGATTCCCTTCGTGATAGCTATACCAAGATCGATGAGATCCCCTTTGATTTTGAACGCCGCAGGATGAGCGTTGTGGTGGCGGACCCGGCGGGAAAAACGCAGATGATCACAAAAGGCGCTATCGAGGAAATGCTCAAGTGCTGTACCTATGCGGAGATCGACGGTCAGGTGATCCCGCTTTCGGATGAAGTGCGCAATTTTGTTCTGGAGAAGTCAGATGATCTGAATGATAAGGGTATGCGGGTCATCGCGGTGGCCCATAAGACCAACCCGTCGCCGGTCGGGAAGTTCTCGGTTTCAGATGAGTCTGAGATGGTTCTGATCGGTTTTCTCGGCTTTCTGGATCCGCCGAAAGAGACTACACAAGAAGCGATCGAACGGCTGCATGAACATGGGATCACGGTCAAGATCCTGACCGGTGACAATGAAAAAGTCACCTGTGCCATATGCCGGAAGGTCGGACTGGATGTTCACAGGACCCTGCTCGGTGCGGATGTGGAAGCCATGAATGATGAGGAACTGCTGAATGCTGCTGAAGAGATCAGTGTGTTCGCCAAGCTCTCTCCGTCTCAGAAAGCACGGATCATCACCGTGCTGCGGAATGCCGGTCATACCGTCGGGTATATGGGTGACGGGATCAACGATGCCGCTGCCATGACCCGGTCCGATGTGGGCATTTCTGTCGATACAGCGGTGGATATCGCCAAGGAAGCGGCGGGTGTGGTTCTGCTGGAGAAAGATCTGAACGTCATCATTGACGGTGTCATTGAAGGAAGGAAGACTTATGCCAACATGATCAAATATATCAAGCTGACGGCTTCCTCGAACTTCGGGAACATGTTTTCGGTATTGGCGGCCAGTGCCTTTCTTCCTTTTCTGCCGATGGCAGCGCTGCAGCTGCTGCTGCTGAACCTGATCTACGACATCTCCTGTACGGCGATCCCCTGGGACAATGTGGATGAGGATTACCTCAAAAAACCGCGCAATTGGGATGCGGGAGCTATCAGCCGCTTTATGCTTTGGATGGGGCCGACCAGCTCTGTGTTCGATGTTCTCACCTACCTGCTGATGTATTTCATCATCTGCCCGATGTTCACCGGCGGGGCGCTTTTCCCGGCACTGACGGATCCGGCTGCCATTGATCTCTATGAATCGGTATTCCAGACGGGTTGGTTTATTGAGACGATCTGGTCCCAGACCCTGGTGATCCATCTGATTCGTACAGAAAAAATACCCTTCCTGCAGAGCCATGCTTCTCCGACGGTGACGCTGCTGAGTCTGGCAGGGTTGGCGGTTGCAACAGCGATCCCCTTCTCTCCGCTGGCAGGAGCCTTCGGAATGACCCCGATGCCCGGTGTTTATTGGGGATGGCTTGCTGGGATCCTGGCGGGATATATGATGCTGGTGCTTGGTGTGAAGGCGATCTATATCCGGAGATTCAAAGAATGGCTGTAAAAGCTTATAACAATTAAGGGCACCTCTAAAAACTATCGAGCGGGGGTATGGGGGCTGCATAGCCCCCGGAAACCATGGCGCGGGAAGGTTATTTTCCGAGAATCAATCATTCTGAATCCCGCGCCATTAGGAAAAAACTGTGAATGAGGATAAAATTTTAAGAGATTTTAGAGGTTTCCTTAATGAAACGGGGACGGATCTGCTGAGCGGGTCTGTCCCCCTTTTTTGTATTTTCATTTATAATTAACCCGGAAAGGAATATGCGATGGAAAACAGGCATAAAAAGGCTCTGATTTTGCTGAACAATTCCGCCGGGACCGGAAAAGCCGGGCTGAACACCTGGCTCATCATCAAAAAAATTGCCGAAAAAGGCTATGAACCGATCGTCTACCCGATCTTGCCCGGAACGGACCTGGTCAGTGAAAACATCTTATTCGCTTATGAGGGAGAGGTCGATCTTGTTCTCTGCAGCGGTGGGGACGGAACGCTGAACCATGTGGTCCAGGGACTTATGGGGCTGCGGGCAAAACCGCGGCTGGCTTATCTTCCCGCCGGGAGCACGAATGATTTTGCCCGGACGCTGGGAATTCCCTCTGACTTTGACAAGGCCCTGGATATGGCGACACAGGATCAGACCTTTCGCTATGACGTGGGAAGGCTGAACGGACGCTGTTTCAATTATGTGGCTGCATTTGGCGCCTTTTCGGCTGTCAGTTACGCAACGGATCAGCAGCTGAAAAATATCCTGGGGCATGCAGCCTATATTGTCAGCGCTGTCTCCGATTTATATGAAAACATGCGGTACAGCCGCCGCATCCGGATTGAGGCGGATGATTTTGTCCTGGAAGATGATTATATTTTCGGGGTTGTCTGCAATTCCGCTTACGTGGCAGGTTTCAGCGTTTTCAAAGATATGGATGTGCGCCTTGACGACGGGAAGATGGAGATCCTGCTCATCAAAACGCCGAAAACCGCCGCGGACCTGCAGGGGATCCTGAACGCTGTCCAGCGCGGGACAACGGATGACCCCTTCCTCACTTTCAGGCATATCTCGAATGCGCGCTTCCTTTCCGAAAGCAGCATTGCCTGGACCGTGGACGGTGAATACGGCGGCTCCTTCAAAGAGACGGAGATCCGCATTGAACAGCAGGCGGTCTCCATCATGCGCTGCTGAGTCGGTAGCACATGGAGACTGCTCTTGTGCTGCAGCGAAGCCTGCACACAAGGGCTGTATCTCGTGTTGCGTCGTATAACTGCGTCATCAAACATATCTCAGCGCACAACGAGATACGCCCCTGCTGTGCGGGCTTCGCCGCAGCAGCAGAAACGTCTCGTTGTGCTGCGTAAAAAAGCAGGCGGTCTCCATCATGCGCTGCTGAGTCGGTAGCACATGGGGACTGCTCTTGTGTTGCAGCGAAGCCTGCACACAAGGGCTGTATCTCGTGTTGCGTCATCAAACATATCTCAGCGCACAACGAGATACGCCCCTGCTGTGCGGGCTTCGCCGCAGCAGCAGAAACGTCTCGTCGTGCTGCGTAAAAAAGCAGGCGGTCTCCATCATGCGCAGCTGAGTCGGTAGCACATGGAGACTGCTCTTGTGTTGCAGCGAAGCCTGCACACAAGGGCTGTATCTCGTGTTGCGTCGTATAACTGCGTCATCAAACAATCTCAGCGCACAACGAGATACGCCCCTGCTGTGCGGGCTTCGCCGCAGCAGCAGAAACGTCTCGTCGTGCTCTTGTGCTCAAGCGGGGTCAGATCCCTCCGACTCTTCGCTCGTGCTTTGCACATCGCGCGAGTCTCCGGATTCTGACCCCGGTGCCCCTGAAAAATGTGAAATCAACAAAAGCAGGGTATAATTAATTCCATATATTAAAACCTGAAACAATAAAACCTGAAAAACCGATCCGGCATTTCAGAGAAAGGCAGTCCGCAATGAATTGGCTGATATATGGCATGATATATCTGGGCAGCGCACTGATGGTATATAACATATACAGTTATATTCATTTTGCCGGGCGTCTTCAGGAGAAAAAAGACTGGGGAAAAGAACGGAACATCCTGTATATCCCCATCTTCCTGCTGGTTCTGTTCCTGCTCGGTTATCTGGCGGTGGGCATTTTCGGCAAGCCGGACTTCGTCATTTCCGGCATTCTCTTCGGGGGCAGTGTTTTCGTCTTCATCATTTTTAAACTGCTGCAGTTCATCACCAACCGGGTGCAGGAAAACGAGCAACTGGAGGCCAAAGTGATGGCTGCTGAAGAAACCAGCAAATCAAAAACCGCCTTCCTCTCCCGCATCAGCCATGAAATGCGGACGCCCATGAATGCCATCATCGGGCTGGACACCATCGCTCTCAAAAACCCCGATCTCCGGCCGGAGACCCGGGATCAGCTGGAAAAGATCAATGTCAACGCCTACCATTTGCTGGGCCTGATCGATAACGTCCTGGAAATGAACGAGATCGATTCCGGTCAGATGGCGCTGCGGGAGGAGACCTTCTCGCTCAGGAAGATGCTTGCCTCACTCAACAAACTCTTCCGCAATGACTGCATTGAAAAAGGCTTGGAATATCAGAGCGCTGTTATCGGGACGCTGGACGAAGCCTATATCGGGGATGAAACACGGCTCAAACAGGCGCTGTTCAATACACTGGGCAATGCGGTCAAATTCACATCCGCTCCGGGGACGGTCACTTTCACGACTGAACAGATCATGAGCGGCGATGATGGATGCACGATGCGCTTCATCATCTCCGACACCGGGATCGGCATCAGCGAAGAATTTATGGCAAAGCTTTACGATCCCTTCGCTCAGGAAGATATGACCATGACCAACCGCTACGGCGGCAGCGGACTGGGAATGGCGATCGTCAAAAACATCGTTGATAAGATGGGCGGACAGATCGTTGTCAAAAGCAAAAAAGGCAGCTGGAGCACCTTCACCATCACCATTCCGTTGAAGAGGATTCCGAAGGAGGAGAATGCTGAAGCGGAAGAAAACAGTTTCAGCGCCGAAGCTGAAGAGGAAAAATCCCTTCAGGGCAGCCATGTGCTGATCGCTGAGGACATTGACCTGAATGCGGAGATCCTCATCGACCTGCTGGATATGGAAGAGGTGAGCGCGGACCGGGCCGAAAACGGTCAAATCGCCGTTGAAAAATTCTCTTCCAGTCCCGAAAATTACTATGACGCGGTTCTGATGGACCTGCGTATGCCCGTCATGGACGGCCTGGAAGCGGCACGGAATATCCGTGCACTGGGACGTCCGGATGCGGAAAAGGTTCCCATTATTGCGGTTTCCGCAAACGCTTCGGAAACAGACAGAAAAGATTCGCTGGCTGCCGGCATGAATGCGCACCTTGCCAAACCGGTGGATGCGGAAAAATTATATGAAACCCTTGAAAAACTGATGGCACACTGCCGGACAGCGGCATGATACCGACAGATGGTGTTGAAGAGGTGACGATGATCAGGTCAAAACAAATCAAAAAACCGCAGAACGTTCTGGTAGTTGACGATCAGGAGCTCAACCGTTATATTCTGGGCATGATCCTGGAAGACGATTATGAAGTTCTGTATGCTGAAAACGGGGAGGAAGCGCTGAAAATCATCAGACAGAATCCTGACAGCCTCTCCGTCATCCTGCTGGACCTGATGATGCCGGTCATGGACGGGTTTACGGTGCTGGACATCCTCCGCAATGACGAGCAGCTGAAGTCGATCCCGGTCATCGTCCTGACTGCCGAAAAAAGCGCAGAGCTCAAAGCGCTGCAGATGGGCGCTGCGGATTTCATCACGAAGCCCTTTGACATGCATGAGGTGATCCTCGCCCGTGTCAGCCGCATCATTGAACTGAGTGAAGGCCGTCAGCTGATCTCCGCTGCAGAACATGACAGGCTGACCATGCTTTACAGCCGTAACTTTTTCTTTGAATATGCCAACCGCATCCACCAGTATCATCCTGAATTACACATGGATGCCATCGTCATGAACATTGAACAGTTCCACTCCATCAACGCGCTGAACGGACGCGAATTCGGTGACAATGTGCTGCGTATTCTCGGCAATGAGATTCGGGCATTTCTGGCAGAAACGGATGGGATCGCCAGCCGCATTGAAGCAGATCGCTTTGATATTTTCTGCATCCATCAGGATGATTACCAGGAACTGCTGGATCGCTTTCAGAACAAGGTAAATGAATTCTCAAGAAAGGCAAATATCCGGCTGCGCATGGGCGTAAAACCCTGGCGTGAAGGTGTGGAACCGATCCTGCTTTTTGACCAGGCACGGGCTGCCTGCAGCCTGGTGCGCGGGAATTACCTGACCCATCTGATGATCTACGATGAAGATATGCAAATGCGGGAGATCCTCAACCAGCGCCTGCTGAATGATCTGGGCAGGGCGATAGAAGAACGGCAGTTCAAGGTGTTTTACCAGCCGAAATACAACATCCAATGCGATCCGCCGAAGCTCAGCAGTGCGGAAGCGCTGATCCGCTGGAGACATCCGGAACTGGGCATGATCTCTCCCGGTGATTTTATCCCGCTGTTCGAAAGTAACGGACAAATCAGCGTCGTGGACAATTATGTCTGGGAGGAAGCTGCCCGGCAGATCGCTGAATGGCGGGAAAAATATGGCGTGACCATCCCGGTTTCTGTCAACCTTTCCCGGGTCGATATGTTCGATCCGGATCTGGAAGACCGTATCAACGCCCTGGTTGAGAAAAACAAACTCGACCGCAAGTCTCTGAAGCTCGAAGTCACCGAATCCGCTTATACGGATAACGGTGAAAAATTGATCGAAGTGATCGATCACCTGCGGAAAGCCGGCTTTGAGATCGAAATGGATGATTTCGGTTCCGGTTACTCCTCGCTGAATATGCTTTCCGCCATGCCTATTGACGTTTTGAAAATGGACATGAAATTTGTACGGAACATCGAACACAATGAAAAAGACTTCCGTCTGGTGAAACTGATCCTGGATATCGCCCGCTACCTGAAAGTGCCGGTGGTCGCGGAGGGCGTGGAAACAGAAACCCAGATGGAACTGCTGCAGAATGCAGGATGTGACCTGGTGCAGGGATATTATTTCTCCCGCCCGGTCCCGCCGGAGGATTTTGAAAAATTTATTGACGTGAGAAATAAGAAATAAGAAATAAGAAATAAGAAGCACACGGGGACGGTTATTGCGCTGCCGCGCAGCCGGCACGCAAGAACTGTCATCATGTGCGTACAGCAATCGACAGAGGAGAGAACATGACATTACAGGAACTTTATACGCTCATCGGCGGGAATTATGCACATGCCCAGCAAATCATGAGAATGGACAAAATGATCGACAAATACATTCGAAAATTGAAAAACAGCGGTGTTGAAATTCAACTGGCAGAAGCCGGAGAGGCCATGGATGCACAGAAACTGTTTGAAAGTGCGCATGCCATGAAAGGCGTATGTGCGAACCTGGGACTGGACGATCTTGCTGACAGGGCAGAAACCATCACCGAAGAATTCCGTCCGGGAAACAGCCGGAAGCTTTCTGATGAAGAAGTGAAGGAAAAGCTGGCTGAGATCAGCTCGATGTTTCAGAAGACGCTTGCCGGTATTGAACAATACGAAAACGGGTAGAAAAATAAGAAATAAGAAATAAGAAATAAGAATATGAACAATACAAAAAAAGGACCTTCTTTAACCCCATATTTATCCCCTTTAGGCGCCTGGGCGCTGGCATTCGGCTGTGCCGTAGGCTGGGGCGCCTTTGTGATGCCCGGCACGACATTCTTACCGGTTGCAGGACCGGCAGGAACGGTGATCGGTATTGTGATCGGCGGCCTGATCATGCTCATCCTTGGGGTCAATTATCACTACCTGATGAACCGGTACCCCGATGAGGGCGGAACTTACACCTACACAAAAGTTCATTACGGCTATGACCACGGGTTCCTCAGCGCCTGGTTCCTGATCCTCACCTATACGGCCATCATCTGGGCCAACGCCACTGCACTGCCGTTGATCGCCCGGAACCTTTTCGGCAGCCTGTTCCAGTTCGGATTTCATTATCAGATCGCCAGTTATCATGTTTACATGGGCGAAGTGCTGCTGGCGATATTCTCCCTGGTGATTGCCGCGGCGTTCTGTCTGCGGAAAAAACTGGCCGAGCGGGTGCAAATCGTGATGGCGATCGTGCTGATCGGCGGCATTACCCTGGGAATCTGTTCAGCGCTGCTCCATCCGCAGCCCGGCGTAAAAATCTTTGAGCCTCCCTTTTCCGCAGCCCAAAGCCCCTTCATCGGCACCTTCACCATCATTGCCCTGGCTCCCTGGGCTTATGTGGGCTTTGAATCGATCTGTCACTCTTCTGCAGAATTCGGTTTTTCCCGTAAGAAGGGCTTCCGTATCATGGCTCTGGCTGTCATCATGGCGGCTTTTGCTTATGCGGCGCTGGCTGTGCTGGCTGTTACCGTCCTGCCGGAAGGCTGTTCCAACTGGTATGAATATATTTCCAACCTTGGGAATTACAGCGGCATCGAAGGTCTGCCGACCTTCTTTTCTGCGGAAACGATTTTTGGAAGCGCGGGCGTGATCATCCTCGGACTGACCACTCTCGGCGGGATCATCACCGGTCTGATCGGCAACTTCATCGCCTCCAGCCGGCTGCTCTACAACCTGGCACATGACAGGATGATGCCTTCATTTCTCGGAGAACTGGATGAAAACCATACCCCGAAAAATGCAATTCTCTTCCTTCTGGGTATTTCGGTCCTTGTACCCTTCCTCGGCAGGACCTCCACCGGCTGGATCGTGGATGTGGCAACCGTTGGGGCAACGATCGCCTATGCCTATGTTTCTGCTGCGGCGATAAAAGAAGCCCGGATGCGAAATGACAAAAAGATGATCGCAGCCGGCATGATCGGGTTTGTGATTTCGGTCCTGTTTGTTCTTTATTTCCTGGTTCCGAACCTGCTTGCGGTGGATACGCTTTCCATGGGATCCTACCTGATCCTGGCCGTTTGGGGGATCCTGGGGCTTGGCTATTTTCTTTACCTTTTCAAACGGGACAGTGAAAGACGGATGGGCCGCTCCACATTCCCGTGGATCGTTCTGGTTCTTCTGATCATCTTTACCGCCTCCGTCTGGATGCGTCAGTCCTCTGAAGCTACCGCAAAAAATGCGCTGGATGTTTCCCAATCGAATGTCGTAGAGACGGTCTCTCAGGCAGAAGATGAAGTTGCGCTGAATGACCTGATCCGTCACGGTCATGAATCAGTCCTGAAGCAGATCAGTAAGTCAATGCTGGTTAATAGTCTGATCCTTTTCGGTGTGATCACGTTCGCGCTTGTGCTGCTCTTCCGCATTTTCAGTGTTATGCTGAAGCGGGAAAAACAGATTGAAGCCGAAAAAGTGCTGGCTGAGGAAAGCAGCCGGGCAAAGACTTCTTTCCTTTCCAACATGAGCCACGAGATCCGTACGCCCATGAACGCCATCATCGGGCTGGACAACATCGCTCTCAGGGATCAGAACCTCACTCCCGGAACGCGGGAAAACCTTGAAAAGATCGGCGCCAGCGCCAAACACCTGCTGGGGCTCATCAACGATATTCTGGACATGAGCCGCATTGAATCCGGCCGTATGACGCTGAAAGAAGAAGAATTCCGCTTTAAAGATTTTCTGGATCAGATCAACATCATCATTAACGGGCAGTGCTCTGATAAAGGACTGGACTATGATTGTCAGCTCATCGGTACACTGAACGATTACTATATCGGTGATGACATGAAGCTTAAACAGGTGCTCATCAACATTCTCGGAAATTCGGTAAAATTCACCAATGTTCCGGGAACTGTCACCTTATCCGTTGAGCAGATTGCGGAATATGAAGGCCACTGCACCCTGCGCTTTACCGCGAAGGATACAGGCATCGGCATGAGCAAAGAGTACATTCCGAAGATCTTCGAGGCCTTCTCACAGGAAGACCAGCATTCCGCCAACAAATACGGCAACACCGGACTTGGCATGGCGATCACGAAAAACATCGTGGAAATGATGAACGGCGAGATCGGTGTGGAAAGCGAAAAAGGCGTCGGTACCACCTTCACTGTCACGGTCACGCTGAAAGCCTCCGCACGCAGCGTCACCGGTGAAAACGGCGATATGGTCCTGACAGGACTGCGTGCCCTGGTGATCGACGACGATGAAGTTGCCTGTGAACATGCCATGATCGTGGCCAACTCCATCGGACTGCGGACAGACTACACTACCGATCCAAAACAAGCCCTCGCCCTTCTCCGGAAGGAAAAGGAAGAAGGCCATCCGTATCAGTTTGCGCTCACGGATTACCGCATGCCGGAGATGGACGGCATTGACTTCACCAAAGCGCTTCGTGCCGGTGACGGTGGCGAGACTGCCGTCATCATCATGAGCGGCTATAACTGGGATGATATGCGGGATGAAGCTTATGCCGCCGGCGCGGACGGGATCCTTTCCAAGCCGCTGTTCACCGACACACTGCTGCATGCGGTACGTTCCATTCTGCTCAAACGGGAAGGCAATGGAGAAGTACATCCGGATGCCGGACCGGCGGCTGAGCCTGAAACCGGCAGCGTTCTCGAAGGAATGCACGTGCTGATCGCCGAAGATATGGAGATCAATGCCGAGATCCTGATGGACCTGCTGGATATGGAAGGGATCAGCGCCGAACACGCGGAGAACGGGCAGCTTGCCGTAGATATGTTCTCAAAAGCTCCCGAAGGTCACTTTGCCGCGATCCTGATGGATGTGCGTATGCCGGTCATGGACGGGTTGGAAGCCACGCGTGCTATCCGTGCGCTGGACCGTCCGGATGCGAAGACGATCCCCATCATTGCCATGACCGCCAATGCCTTTGACGAGGACGTTCAGCGTTCTCTGCAGGCCGGTATGACCGCGCACCTTTCCAAACCGGTGGAACCCGACAGGCTCTTTGATACGCTCGGTAAATTGGCCAAAGCTTAAGCCATGATCGACAAACCTTTTGAATTACACGCGCAATACCAGCCGATGGGCGACCAGCCGCAGGCGATCGCCGAACTGGTGGAAGGCATCAATCTCGGACGCCGTCATCAGGTGCTGCTGGGCGCTACCGGCACAGGGAAAACCTTCACCATGGCCAACATCATCCAACAGGTCCAGAAACCGGCACTGGTGATGGCTCACAACAAGACCCTGGCCGTCCAGCTTTATGCGGAATTCAAGGAATTTTTTCCCAACAACGCGGTGGAGTACTTCGTTTCGTACTACGATTACTACCAGCCGGAGGCTTACGTGCCTCGGCATGATCTTTATATCGAAAAGGAAACCGACACCAACGACGAGATCGACCGGCTGCGTCTGGCGGCTACCGCTGCGCTGACCGGACGGAAAGATGTGATCATCATCGCCTCGGTCTCCTGCATCTACGGACTGGGTGACCCGGAGCTTTACGGAAAAATGATCATCACCCTGAAAACCGGTGAGATCACCCGCCGCAACGCTTTGCTGCGCTCTCTCCTCGAAAGCCACTACGAGCGGCATGACATGGATTTCAAACCCGGCTCTTTTCGGGTGCGGGGCGATACGCTGGATATTTATCCGGCTTATGATGAGAATACTGCCTATCGTGTTTCTTTCTTTGATGATGAGATCGAGCGCATCACCGCCGTCAATCCGCTGACCGGTGAGCTGCTGGAGGCGCTGGACAGCGTGGATATTTTCCCCGCCAAGCACTACCTGACCGATGAAGCCCGGCTCAAGAAATCCCTGACCGACATCGAAGAGGAACTGGCGGAACGCATCAAATTCTTCAAAGACCGGGAAATGTACCTGGAAGCCCAGCGCATTGAGCAGCGCACCAATTTTGACCTGGAAATGATCCGGGAGACCGGGTACTGCTCCGGCATCGAAAACTACTCCCGTCATCTCGACCAGCGCCCGGCAGGCTCTCACCCCTGGACGCTGATGGACTTTTTGCCGACGGATTATCTGCTTTTCATTGACGAATCGCACATGACCATCCCGCAGATCCGCGGCATGCATCACGGGGACTTCAACCGCAAAAACACCCTGATCGAATATGGCTTCCGTCTGCCTTCCGCGCTGGATAACCGTCCGCTGACCTTTGATGAATTTGAGGAAGTGATGGGGCAGACCATCTACACCTCCGCGACCCCCGGTCCCTATGAAATGCAGCATGCCGAGCACGTTGCCGAACAGATCATCCGACCGACAGGTCTGGTGGATCCGGAGGTCGAAGTCCGTCCCATCAAGGGACAGATCGATGACCTGATCGCGGAGATCCGCAAGCGCACCGCCATCCATCAGCGCGTTTTAGTCACAACCTTAACAAAACGCATGGCCGAGGACCTGACGGATTACCTCAAAGACAACGAGATCAAGGTCCAGTATCTGCATTCGGAAGTGGACACCCTGGACCGCATTGCCATCCTGCGGGATATGCGCGCGGGAGTTTATGACGTGATCGTCGGCATCAACCTGCTGCGGGAAGGTCTCGACCTGCCGGAGGTTTCGCTGGTTGCCATCATTGACGCCGATAAGGAAGGCTTCCTGCGCTCCGGTGTTTCTCTGATCCAGACCATCGGACGGGCTGCCCGCAACGCGGACGGGAAGGTCATCATGTATGCCGACAACATGACGGATTCGATGAAATACGCCATCGACGAGACCAACCGCCGGCGAAAAAAACAGCTTGCCTATAACGAAGAGCATCACATCAAACCGATGACCATCCAAAAGGCCATCTACGATCTCTCCGAACGGCTCACCACTTCATCTGCGATTTCCGACGCCAAACAGGACTTCAGGGATACGAAGAAACGGCTGCCGAAGAATGAGCTGAAGCATGCCCTTGCCCAGCTGGAGAAGGAGATGAAGGAAGCCGCGAAGAATCTCGAATTTGAAAAAGCCGCGGAACTCCGTGACCAGGTCTACGAGATGCGCGGTCTCCTTGCCGATCTCGAGGATGTACCTCCCTGGAAACGTGCACGGATGCTGGCCGGGGAAATCGAGTGAAATAAGAAATAAGAAATAAGAAATACGAAATGTAAGAGTGAAGCACACGAGACTGCTCTGCTGTTGGTGCGAAGCCACCACAGCAGGGCTGTATCACGTGCTGCGTGGCCAGGCCCTGAAAAATTACATAAGAAATAAGAGACATTAGACATTAGACTTTAGACTTTAGAAATAAGGGAACCCCTAAAAACTTCCGGGCGGGGGTATGGGGGCGGCAGTTTATACGCGATATAGTTATACAAATCATCCGGGCACTTCAAAAATTCCCGGGCGGGGGTAAGGGGTGGCAATTTATACGCGATATAGTTATACAAATCATCCGGTCACCTCATAAAATTCCCGGGCGGGGGTATGGGGGCGGCAGTTTATACGCGATATAGTTATACAAATCATCCGGGCACTTCAAAAATTCCCGGGCGGGGGTAAGGGG